>NZ_JBSGFD010000026.1:0-62961 GCF_053603215.1 Kitasatospora sp. NPDC004240
TTCTTCGCATCGGCGGCCCCGGCCCCGGCGCACCCGGGTGCGCCGGGCCGGCAGCGCCGTCTCACCCCGGCAGCGGCCCGGTGAGCCGCCGGGTCAGGCCGGTGAGCCAGCTCCGGACGGTGGCCTCGTCGAAGAGGTCGGCGTCGTACTCGGCCAGGCCGTCGAGGCCGCCGTCGGCGGGGGTGAACATCAGCAGCAGGTCGGCGCGGGCCGCGGTGCCGGGGATGTCCTCGACCAGGACGTCCAGGCCCGGGAGCTCCAGGACCGGGGACGGGGTGGTCTGCACGGCCAGCAGCACCTGCGGGAAGGACGGCGGCAATGCCAGCCCCCGCTCCCGCAGCGGCTCGGTGACCAGGCCGAACGGGACCTCCGCGTCGTCCAGGGTGGTGGCCAGGGCCCGGCCGGCCAGGTCGATCAGGCCCGCGAAGCCGTCCGGGGAGCGGCTGGGCAGCCGGACCGGGAGGTTGGTGGTGAGCAGCCCGACCACGCGCTCGTGCTCCCGGCGGCGGCGGTTGGCCGTGGAGAGCATGACCAGGGTCTCCGCCGCCCCGGTGACCTCGCCGAGGAGGTCGCCGAGCGCGGCCAGCAGCACCGCCGCCGGGGTGGTGGAGCGCCGGGCGGCGCAGCGGTTGAGCGCCTCGGTGGCGGCGGCGTCCACCCGGAACCGCAGGATGCCGCCGTGGCCGGACCGCCGTTCGGGGCGCGGCCGGTCGGTCGGCATCGGCACCGTGAGGGGCAGTCCGGCCAGCCGCTCGGCGTACCGGTCGGTGGCCCGGCGGACGGCCTCCCGGGTCACCACCGTCCGTTCCCAGCAGGCGTGTTGGAGCATCGAGCCGGGGTCCGGCAGCGCCGCCGCCGGGTCGCGGTAGAGCGTGCCGAAGTCCGCCAGCAGGGTGGCCAGCGACCAGCCGTCCAGGGCGATGTGATGGATCGTCAGCAGCAGGACGTGGTGGTCGGCGGCCAGCCGCAGCAACCGGGCCCGCAGCAGCGGCGGTTCGGCGAGGTCGAACGGCGTGCCGGCCTCGGTCCGGGTGGCCCCGGCGACGGCCTCCTCCCGCTCGGCGGCGGGGAGGCCGGTCAGGTCGGTGAGCGGCAGGGCGAGCGGCCCGGCGGGCCGGACCTGTTGCAGCAGGCCCAGCGCGCCGTCCGTGAAGCGGGTGCGCAGACTGCGGTGGCGGGCCACCAGGGCGGTGAGCGCGGCGGCCGGCCGGTCCGGGTCGAGCCGGCCGCGCAGGGTGATCCGCAGGGTGATGTTCCACAGGCTCGGGTCGGCGGCCCGCGCGTGGCCGCGGAACATCCGGGCCTGGGCGATCCCGGCCGGCCCGGCGGCCTCCGTGGCGCCGTCCCCGGTCAGCGTCGCGAGCAGCTCGTCCCGCGAGTCCTTGACCAGGGCGGTCAGTTCGGCGTCCATCGCCCCGGGCGGCGCCAGGTAGCGCAGCCGTCCGCCCTCGGTGCTGAGCACGACCTCCCGCTCGTCGAGCAGCGCGGCCAGCTTCGTGAGGTCGCCGCTCACAGTTCACCCGCCTCGTAGCCGCCGATGCCGCCGGCCGGGGTGGCCGCCGTGTGGTCCGCGGTGCGGGCCCGGTCGGCCATGCCGCGGACGGTCGGGCGGCGGAAGAAGTCGAGTACGCCGATCTCCAGACCGGCCTCCTCGCGGACCCGGTTGAGCAGGCGGGTGGCCGCCAGTGAGTGCCCGCCGAGGTCGAAGAAGGAGGTCTCCACCCCCGGGGCGGGCACCGCGAGTTCCTCCGCCCACAGCTGCTGGAGCCGCCGCTCCAGGTCGGTGGCCGGGGCGACGGCCCGCTCCTCGCCGATCGGGGCGGCGGGCGGCAGGGCGTCGCGGTCCAGCTTGCCGTTGCGGGTCAGCGGGACGGTGTCCACGGCCGCCCAGAGCCGGGGCACCATGTGCTCGGGCAGCCGGTCGGCGAGCGCGTCCCGGACCTCGCCGGGCACCGTGCCCGGCTCCAGGACGACGTACGCGGCGAGCGCGGTGCCCCGCGGGCCGTGCTGCGGGGTGACGGCGGCGGTGCGGACGCCGGGGAGGGCGCACAGCACGTTCTCCACCTCGCCCGGTTCGATCCGGTAGCCGCGGATCTTGACCTGCTCGTCGATCCGGCCGAGGTAGTCGAGGCTGCCGTCGGGCCGCAGCCGGCCGAGGTCCCCGGTGCGGTAGCTCAGCCCGTCCGGGGTGGCGAGGAACTTGGCCGCGGTCTCCTCGGGGCGGCCGAGGTAGCCGAGACCGACCTGCTCACCGAGCACGTGGATCTCGCCGACGGCGCCGTCCGGCACCGGCCGGCCGGCGCGGTCGAGCAGCCGGATGCGGCTGCCGGGCACCGGCCGGCCGATCGGCGCGTGGTCGGGGCCGTCGGCGGTGAGCTCGGCCGTGGTGACGGCGTGGGTCTCGGTGGGGCCGTAGTGGTTGAACAGCCGGCAGTCCGGGTGGCGGCGCAGGAAGTCCCGCAGGGCGGGGGTGAGCAGCAGCTGCTCGCCACCGGAGACGATCTCGCGCAGGTCGGGCACGGGGTCCTCGGCGAGGGCGTCCAGCAGGCCGGTGAGGGTGGTGTGCGGCAGGTGGATCCGCTCGGTGCGGGTGGCCCGGAGGTGTGCGGCGAGGGCCTTGGCGTCGTAGCGGGTCTCCTCGTCCAGCAGGATCAGGGTGCCGCCGCCGGACAGGGTGGTCAGCACCTCCTGGACGGAGACGTCGAACCCGCAGGAGGCGTACTGCAGGGTGCGCAGCGGGCCGTGGTCGGCGGTGTTCCAGTCGATCAGCGCGGCCAGGCCCCGGTAGGGCATCAGGACGCCCTTGGGCCGGCCGGTGGTGCCCGAGGTGTAGAGGCAGTAGGCGGGCGACTCGGGGTCCGGGTCGACGGCGGGCGGGGCCGGCGGCACCGGGCTGTCGTCCTCGACCAGGACGGCCGGCAGGGTGATGCCGAGCCGGTCGGCGCCGGCGGAGGTGAGCAGGACGGGCGCGCCGCTGTCCCGGGCGATCAGCCGGCACCGCTCGGGGCCGTTGACCGGGTCGATCGGTACGTGCACCGCGCCGAGGCGCAGCACGGCGAGCAGGGCGGCGACCTGGTCGGCGGAGCGGGGCAGCAGGGTGGCGACGGGGGTCCGCGCGCCCACTCCGGCGGCGGCCAGCCGGGCGGCCAGTTCCTCGGCGCGGTCGGTGAGTCGGCGGTAGGTGACGAGGGTGCCGTCGGGGGTGAGGACGGCGGTGCGCTCCGGATGGGCCGCCGCCGTACGGGCCGGCCGCTCGGCGAGCGGGACGGACGCGGCGAGGACGGACGAGGTGGGCGCGGTGGCGCCGGACACGGTGGCGGCGGGCACGGGAGCCGTCACCTCCCCGCCGCCGGGCAGCAGTTCGGCCAGCGGGCGGCCCGGGTCGGCGACGGCGGCGGCGAGCACCTGCTCGAACGCGGCCAGCAGCCGGTCCACGCTCTCCCGGTCGAACAGCGCGGTGGCGTACTCGACGTGGCAGCGGATGCCCTCGGGCAGGTTGGTCAGGAACAGCGTGAGGTCGAAGCCGGCCTTGTCGACGACGTCGTCCAGCGGACGGGCGGTGACCCCGGGCAGGTCGAGTTCGAAGAGCGCGTGGTTCTCGAACTCCACCATCACCTGGAACAGCGGGTTGCGGCTGGTGTCCCGCTCCGGGTTGAGCTCCTGCACCAGCACCTCGAAGGGCAGTTGCTGGTGCTCGTAGGCGTCCAGCGCGGTGGCCCGGACCCGGGCGAGCAGCTTCTCGAACTCGGGCTCGCCGGAGAGGTCCAGGCGCAGCGCCAGGGTGTTGACGAAGAAGCCGACCAGGTCCTCGGTGCCCTCGTCGCGGTTGGCGACCGGGGTGCCCAGCAGGATCTCGTCCTGACCGCTGAAGCGGTGCAGCACCCCGGCGAAGGCGGTGAGCAGCACCATGAACAGGGTGGAGCGCCGGGAGCGTGCCAGTTCCCGTACGCCGGCCGAGAGTTCGGCGGGCAGCAGGCGGACGTAGGCGCGTCCCCGGCCGTCCGGCAGCGGGGGCCGCGGGCGGTCGGTGGGCAGGGCGAGCACCGGCAGTTCGCCGCCGAGTACCTCGCGCCAGTGCGCCAGGCTCTGCGCGTGCGCGCCCTCGGCCACCCGGGCCCGCTCGCGGACGGCGAACTCGGCGTAGCTGGTCGCGAGTTCCGGCAGCTCGGCGGGCCGGCCGGCGAGCGCGGCGCGGTACAGCTCGCCGAGCTCGCGGGTGATGACCACGGCGGAGAGGGTGTCGATCACGATGTGGTGCATGGAGAGCACCAGTACGTGGCGGTCCTCGGCGAGCCGCAGCAGCCGGGTCCGTAGCAGCGGCCCCTCGGCGAGGTCGAAGAGGTGCGCGCCCTCCTCGGCGACCAGCGCCCGGACGGCCTCCTCGGCGTTCTGCCCGGCCGGGGCGTCCGACACCTCCAGCGGGGTGTCCGCGACCGGCAGCACCACCTGGTACGGCTCGCCGCCCTCCTCGCGGAAGACCGTGCGCAGCGCGGCGTGCCGCTCGGTCAGGGCGCGGACGGCCGCGGCCAGCGCCGTCCGGTCGACCGGCCCGTCCAGGGCGATCGCCTTGACCTCGTTGTAGCGGGAGCTGTCGGGCAGCATCCGGTGCAGGAACCACATCCGCTGCTGCGCGTACGACAGCGGGGCGCGCCGCTCGCGGGGCTCGGCGGTGGCGCGGCGCAGCGCGTCCAGGTGCGGCAGGCCGCCGGCGACCAGCTCGGGGGAGAGGCCGAAGTCGACGAAGGCGGCGATCTCGTCGGCGCCGGCCGCGCGCAGCGAGTCCAGGACGCCGCCGACGCTCTCCGGGGTGCCGATCAGCGCGCGGGAGGCGCAGTAGCGCTCGTAGGCGCGCTCCAGGACGAACTCCAGGTCGTCCTCGGGGGTGTTCTCGTAGTCCAGGGTCAGGCCGAGGCTGTTGGCGACCTGGCCGAAGAGCGAGAGCGAGGAGCGGAGGTAGCCGCAGAACGGCCGGTAGGCCTGCTCGCGGGCGGTGGCGAGGTCGGCGCCCAGGTAGGTGTGCACCAGCACCACCACCCGGCCGGCCTCGGGGTCGAGGCCGTGCTCGGCCCGGGTCCGCCGGTAGAGGGCGACGTTGGCGGCGAGCTCCTCGACGCTCTGGGTCATCAGGTTGGTGATCACCCCGAGGTCGTGCCGGGCGGCCTCGCGGAAGCTGTCCGGGTTGCCGACGATCGCGGTGAACATCGGCGGCATGTCCTGCAGCGGCTTCGGGTGCAGGTGCACCTCGATCTCCTCGCCGTTGCCGGCGCGGCCGCGGTAGGGCTCACCGCGCCACAGGGCCCGCACGGTGTCGATCTGACGGTGCATCAGCTGCTTGTGGGTGCCGTAGCGGTCGGGGAAGAACAGGAAGTCGTTGGGGTGCCAGCCACTGGCGCAGCCGAGGCCGACCCGCCCGCCGGACAGGTTGTCCACCACCGACCACTCCTCGGCCACCCGCACCGGGTGGTGCAGCGGCAGCACGGCGCAGCCCGCGTTCAGCCGGATCCGCTCGGTCTCCCGGGCGAGCGCGGCGGCCAGCACGGAGGGGTTGGGGAAGATCCCGCCGAAGGAGTGGAAGTGCCGCTCGGGAAGCCAGACCGAGTGGAAGCCGTTCCGGTCGGCGAACCGGGCGCTCTCCAGCACGATCCGGTAGCGGTCCTCGGGCGCGGTGTCGAGCGGGTAGTCGCCGAAGAAGTAGAGGCTGAAGTCGACCGGGCGGTCCGGGTCGCCGGCCGGGGCGGGCGCCGGGGCCGCCGGCCGTGCCACAGCGGGTGCCGACTTCACGGCGGGCGCCGACTCCGCGGCGGCGGTGGGGAGTTCACGTCGCGGTGCGGGCACCGGGACGGGCCGGGCGGTGGGGAAGAAACCGCCGCGCCGCATGTCCCGCAGCGACTCGCGGACGGCGTCGATCACGAACTCCACGTCACCGTCCGAGTGCGCGGTGGAGAGGAAGAAGTTGCGCCACTCCCAGATGTAGACGCCCCGGGTCAGCAGGTGCGGGAACAGCAGCTCCATGTCGGCGCGCGGCTCGAAGCGGAACAGCGAGCCGAAGTGCGCCAGCGAGAGCGGGAACTCCTCCTCGGCGAAGAAGCGGTTGAGCGTGGTGGCGAGCTCGTCGGTGCGGGCGTTCAGCCGCTCCTGAAGGCCCGGGCCCTGCTCCTTGAAGTGCCGCAGCACCGCCCGGCAGGCCACCATCGACAGCGGGTGCTGGATGTACGTGCCGCCGAAGAAGGTGGTGTCGTTCGGCGGGTAACTGGCGTCCCCGTACTGCCAGAAGCCGCCGTCGATGCCGTCCATCACCGCCGCGCGCCCGGCGATCGCCCCGATCGGGAACCCGCCGCCCAGCACCTTGCCGTACGTCGAGAGGTCCGGCTCCACGCCCCAGAAGCCGCGCGCGCCGCGCAGGTGCGGGCGGAAGCCGGTCAGCATCTCGTCGAAGACCAGCACGATGCCCCGGCGGGCGGTCAGCTCCCGCAGCCCGCGCACGAACTCGGCCGGCTGTCGGGCCGGGTGGCGGCTCTGCACCGGCTCGACCAGTACGGCGGCGATCCGGTCGCCCAGCTCCTCGATCACCCGCAGGCTCTCCGGGTCGCCGTACTTCAGCACGATCAGGTCGGAGACGGCGCTGCCCGGGACACCGGTCGACACCGGCACGGTCTCGCGGTCCGCGCCGCGGCCCACCGAGCGGCCCAGGGTGTGGTCGAAGTGCCCGTGGTACGAACCCTCGAACATCACGATCTTGTCCCGCCCGGTGTACGCCCGGGCCAGCCGGATCGCGCCGGCGTTCGCCTCCGTACCGGAGTTGGCGAAGGCCACCCGCTCCGTCCCGGTCAGCTCCGCCAGCAGCTCGGCCGCCTCACCGGTCTCCGCGCCGCGCGGGCCCAGCCGCAGGCCGCCGGAGAGGTGCTCGTGCACCGCCTCCCGGACGAACTCCGGCTCGTGCCCGAACAGCAGCACCCCGAAGCCCATGGTGATGTCGACGTACTCGTTGCCGTCGACGTCCTCCATCCGGGAGCCGTGCGCCCGGCGGGCCGCCAGCGGGTACAGCATCTCCTTGGTCGCCGAGCGGAAGCCCACCACGGCCCGACTGTCCGCGAGCACCCGGCGGTGGCGCTGGGTGAGCGCCTTGGACGCGGCCGTCCGCGCGGTGAACCGGCCGACCAGGTCGTCCAGGTGCCGGCGCTGCTCCTCGCTCAGCCCGCCGGCGGCCATCCCGGAGTCCCGCGCGACGGTCACCCGGGGGCCGTGCACCTGCGGGGCCGCGGGCTGCTGCTGCGGTACGGCGGTGGGCGGTACGGCGGCTTGCGGGGCGACCGGCCGGGCCTCGGCGGCGGGCTGCGCCACGGGGACGGCGGCCGGGGCCTGGGCCGGGACGGCGGGTGCGGCGGGCGTGCCGCCGGAGAGCAGGGTGAGCTGGTTGGCCATCAGCTCGGAGAACTGGCCGAGCAGCGTGAGCTGGCGGTCGATCACCGCCCCGGCCTCACCGGAGGCCGCGGGCGCGGGTACGACCGCGGCGGCGGGTGCGGACGGCGCCGGGGCATTCGGCACGGGCAACGGCGGCGGGACGGCTTCGACCGGGGCGGCGGCGACCGCGACCGGGGCGGCGGCGGGCTCCACCACAGGCGCCACAACGGGCTCGACGACGGCGACGGCAGTGGCGGCAGTGGCGGCAGCGGCAGCGGCAGCGGCGACCGGGGCGGGCGCCGGCGCCAGGGCGGCCAGCGCCTCCGGTCCCATCCGTCCCGCGATCAGCCCGGCCAGCCGGGCCGGGGTGTCGGCGTCCTCGAACAGTTCGCGCATGGACACCCGCACCTGGAAGGCCCGCTCCAGGTCACGGATCATGTTGATCATCGAGAGCGAGTCGGCGCCGAGGTCGAAGAACGGGTCCTCCGCCCCCACCGCCTCCTCGCCCACGCCGAGCTGGCGGGCCGTCTGCTCGACGACCCGGCGCAGGATCAGCGCGGCCGCCTGCTCCGCCGGTGCCGGGGCGGTCGGCGCGGGTGTGTCGGTCATGACGTGCTCCTCCAGGTCACTGCGATCGGGTACGGCGGGCGGTACGGGTACGGCAGGTGGCACGGATGCGGGTACGGGCTCGGCGTGGGGCGCGGGCGGCACGGGCGGCGCGGCCACCGCGAGCGGCGCGCCTCCGGTCGCGCCGAACCAGTGGTGGGTCCGCCGCAGCGGCCGCCCCGGCAGCGGGATCCGCCGGGCCGGCCCGTCCGGCCGGGTCCGGGCGGCGGCGCTCGCGGCCCAGTCCACCGGCACGCCGTGCGTCCAGAGCGAGCCGAGCGCGCTCAGCAGCTGCCGCTCCGGGTCGCGTCCGCGCCGGCCGCTGGGCACGAACACCGCCCCGGCCAGCTCCCGCCGGCCGAGCCCGCTGAGCGTGTGGTGCGGGCCGACCTCCAGGAACACCCGGTGACCCAGCCGGTCCAGCTCCGCCAGCACCAGGTCGAAGCGCGCGGTCTCCCGGGTCTGGCGCACGAAGTGCTCGGCGTCCGGCACCGTGCCGGGCGCCAGCACCGCGCCGCCGAGGTTGGTCACCAGCGGCACCCGCAGCGGGCGGAAGGCGATCTGGGCGAGCCGGCCGCGGAAGGCGTCCAGCATCGGGTCCATCAGCCGGGAGTGGAACGCCCGGTCGGCGGCCAGCCGTTCGGTGCCGACGCCCTCCAGCGCCAGCACCGCCTCCGCCGCGACCACGTCGCCGGTCCGTCCGGCCAGCACGCACTGCCCGGCGCCGTTGACCACCGCGAGGTCCACCCCGGGCAGCCACTGTGCCAGGCCCGCCAGCCGTTCGACGGACACCGCCGCGGCCGTCATCGCCCCCGGCTCGGTCGTGTGCCGCATCAGCCGCCCGCGCACCCCCGCCAGGAACAGCCCGTCGGCCAGGTCGAAGGCCCCCGCGGCGTACGCGGCCGCGTACTCGCCCGCGCTGTGCCCGGCCACCGCGGCCGGCCGCAGCCCGAACGACTCCCACAGCGCCGTGTACGCGGCCTGCACCGCGAACAGCGCCGGCTGCACGGCCTCGGTGCCCCAGACGAAGTCCGGGTCCGGCTCCAGCAGCAGCGGCAGCAGGGCCTCGCCCCAGGCCTCCCGGTGCAGCCGCTCGCAGGTGTCCAGCACCTCCCGGAACACCGGGTACGCCTCGTACAGCCCGGCCGCCATGCCGCGGTACTGCGCGCCCTGCCCGGTGAACAGCCAGACCGGCGCCCGAGCGCTGCGCCCGGCGTCGGCCGAGACGTGGCCCGGGCCGGACGGCCGTCCGGCGGCGAACGCGGCCAGCGCGTCGGCGAGTTCCGCCGGGCCGTCGCCGACCGCGGCCAGCCGGTGGCGCAGCGGACGGCGGCCGGCGCCCAGGGTGAGCTGCAGATCGGCGGGGCGGACGGCCGGTCCGCCGCGCAGCCGCTCGGCCATCAGGCCGGCCAGTTCGGCCAGCGCCTTCGGGTCGCGCGCCGACAGCGGCAGGGCCACCGGCGCCGGCGCGCCCTCGGCCGGCGGCGTGGCGGGCGCCGCGGTGGGCGGTTCCTCCAGCACCACATGGGCGTTGGTGCCGCCCACGCCCAGCGCGCTGACCCCGGCCCGGCGCGGCGCCGGGCCCTGCGGCCAGTCGGCCGCGCCGTCGGGCAGCGTGAACGGGCTTCCGGGCAGGCCCAGCGCGGGGTTGGGCCGGGTGAGGTTGGCCAGCGGCGGGATGGTGCCGTGCCGCAGCGCCAGCACCGCCTTGATCAGCCCGGCGAGGCCCGCGCAGGTGTCCAGGTGCCCGATGTTGGGCTTGACCGAGCCGAGCGCGCAGAACTCCGTGGCGTCGGTGCGGGAGCGGAAGGCGCGGGTCAGCGCCTGCACCTCGATCGGGTCGCCGAGGGCGGTGCCGGTGCCGTGCGCCTCGACGTAGCCGATGCTGTCGGCGGGCACCCCGGCCACGTCCAGCGCCCGGCCGATCACCGCGGCCTGGCCGTCCACGCTCGGCGCCGTGTAACCGACCTTTCCCGCACCGTCGTTGTTGACGGCCGAGCCCAGGATCACCGCGTGCACGGTGTCGCCGTCGGCGAGCGCCCGGTCCAGGCGCTTGAGCAGCACCGCGGCGACGCCGTTGCCGCCGACCGTGCCGCCGGCCCGCTCGTCGAAGGCCCGGCAGACGCCGTCCGGTGCCAGGATCGAGCCCTCCTGGTAGCGGTAGCCCGCGGCCTGCGGGATGTGCAGCGCCGCGGCGCCGGCCAGCGCCAGGTCGCTGTCCCCGGTGAGCAGCGACTGCACCGCGAGGTGCACCGCGACCAGCGAGGTCGAGCAGGCGGTCTGCACGCCGACCGCCGGGCCGGTCAGGCCGAGCCGGTACGCGACCC
This sequence comes from Kitasatospora sp. NPDC004240, assembly GCF_053603215.1. Classification (NCBI taxonomy): domain Bacteria; kingdom Bacillati; phylum Actinomycetota; class Actinomycetes; order Kitasatosporales; family Streptomycetaceae; genus Kitasatospora; species Kitasatospora sp. NPDC004240. The sequence continues at coordinate 10,335 of NZ_JBSGFD010000026.1, forward strand.
GGGTGGCCGCGAAGTCGGCCTGGTTGCCGATGGCGACCTGCAACGCCTCCACCGGGCGCTCCGGGTCGGCGGCGGTGCCCACCGCGTGCTGGAGGTAGGTGCGCAGCGAGTACAGCGTCATCCCGGTGCCGGCGAACACCCCGATCCGGGTGTCCGGGTCGCTGTCGCCGTAGCCGCCGTCGTCCAGGGCGCGGGCGCAGGTCTCCAGCAGCAGCCGCTGCTGCGGGTCCATCAGCGCGGCCTCGGCGGCGCTGATCCCGAAGGCCTCCGCGTCGAAGTGGCCGATGTCCTCGATCGGTGCGGTGACCGGCACGAAGTCCGGGTGCCGGTACTCGGAGGGGCGGATGCCGGCGGCCGCCAGCTGCTCGGGGGTGTAGCGGGTGGTGCTGACCACGCCGTCCACGATGTTGCGCCAGTACTGCTCGGGGGTGTCGGCGCCGGGGAAACGCAGGGCCAGGCCCACCACCGCCACCCGGCGGTCGGCGGGCACCTCGCGCTCCGCCGCCGTACCCGTCGCGCCGGCGGGCCGTGCCGCCTCGCCGGACCCGCCGGCCAGGTGCGCGGCGAGCGCGTCCACGGTGGGGTGGCGGAACAGCGCGGTCTGCGGGAGGCCGGGCGCCGGCCCGGCCGTCAGCGCCGCGTGCACCCGCATCAACTGCACCGAGCCGAGGCCGAGTTCGTGGAACGCCCGGCCGGGGTCGACCGACTCGCCGAGCACCTGCTCGAAGGTCTCCAGCACGCTGCGCCGCAGCTCCAGCGGCGCGATCGGGGCCGCGGCCGGAGCCGCCTGCTGCCGTACGGGCCCGGCGGTGGCGGGCTCCGGCTCCCCGGACACCAGCCGCGGGACGTCGGCCAGCAGTCGGCGCCGGGCGGCCGGACGGCCGGTGTCGGGCCCGGCGTACCGGTGCCCGGGCGGGCCGGCCAGCAGCGCGGTGGCCAGCCGTCGGCCCTCGGCCGGTTCGAGCACCGCGATGCCGCGCTCGGCGGCCGCCCGGTCGTGGGACTCCTCGCGGTTCATCCCGACGCCGCTCCACAGGCCCCAGGACACCGTCCAGGCCCGCACGCCGTGCTCGCGCCGCAGCCGTTCCACCGCGGTCTCCAGGTAGCGGTTGGCCGCGGCGTACCCGGCCGAGCCGACCACCTCCTGGAGGCCGATGAGCGAGGAGTAGGCGATGAACTCGGTGCCCGGCCGGGCCCGGACCAGCTCCGCGAGCGCCTCGGTGCCCTCGGTCTTGGCGTGCAGCGCCGCCCGCCAGCGGGCCGGGTCCAGGCCTTCCAGCAGGCCGATCCGGTAGTCGCCGGCCAGGTGCAGCACGCCGTCCAGCGGGCCGCCCCAGGCCTGTTCGGCCTCGGCCACGGCGGCCTCCAGCGCCCGGCGGTCGGTCAGTTCGACCTGCCGGTAGGCCACCTGGCCGCCCGCCCGGGCGAGCCGTTCCAGCGCGGCCCGACGGCGCCCGGCCGCCGGGGTGTCCGCGTACGGGTCGGTGCGCCCGACCAGCAGCAGCCGGCTGCCGTGTCGGCGCAGCAGTTCCGGCAGCAGTTCGCCAGCGATCCCGCCGAGGCCGCCGGTCACCAGGAAGCGGGCGCCGGGGGTGAGCAGCCGGGAGCCCGTCGCGCCCTCGGCGGCGGGCTCCTCCGGGGCCGCGGCGTCCGCCGGGGTCACCGGGGCCTCCGGGGTCACCGGGCCGAGCCGGGGCACGTACGGGCGGCCGCCGCGCCAGGCGGCCTCCGGCTCGCGGCGCGGGTCGGCGAGGAAGGCGAGCACCGCCCGCGGATCCGGCTCCGTCCCGGCGGGCAGGTCCAGGTGGCGGGCGTCGGCGAGCAGCCGCTCGGCCCGGACGGCGGCGCTCAGGGCGGCGGTCAACGCGGCGGGCGGGTGGGGCAGTTCGCCATCGGCGAGGGCGTGCAGGCCGGCGCTGACGGTGGTCAGCGCGATGCCCGAGGCCTCCCCGGTGCCGTACCGGGCGGCGAGCGCGCGGACCAGGGCGAGCAGGGACTCGCCGCACCGCCCGGGGTCGGGTTCAGGCGCGGTCGCCCACAGGTGCAGCACCCGGGCGGGGCGGCGGCCGTCCGAGTCCAGTGCGGCCAGCAGCGCGGTCCAGTCCTCGGGCCGGGCCGGGTCCGCGCCGTCCCCCCGGGCCTGGACGGCGTCGGGCAGCACCGCGGCCAGCGCGTCGGAGAGCGTGCCGGGGCCGGTGGGGCCAACGAGCAGGATCGTCTCCGCCGGTACGGGGGCCGGCTCCGGCACCGGGCGCGGCTCCCAGACCAGCCGCCGGACCACGTCCGGTACCGTCCGGGCGTTGCCCTCGGCGAGGTCCAGTGCGGTGAGCAGCCCGTCGAAGTCCCCGGCCAGCAGCCGCCCCCGGATCGCGGTGCGCTGGATCTTGCCGCTGGTGGTCCGGGGGAAGTCCGCGGCCGGCACCGGCAGCGCCACGGCGGCCGACAGCCCGAAGCGCCCGGCCAGTTCGGCCCGGACGGCGGCCGCCACCCGGTGGCCCTCGCCGGCCCCCGGCGCGAGCACGAAGAACACGGCCAGCTGCTCGCTGCCGCTGCGCTCGTCCGGCACGCCGCAGGCGGCGACGTGGCCCGAGAGCACGCCGTCCACCGCGGAGACCACGTCCTCCAGGTCGTGGCAGAAGTGGTGGACGCCGTTGATGATGATGATCTCCTTGCGGCGGCCGGTCAGGATCACCTCCCCGTCCCGGACGTAGGCGAGATCACCGGTGTCGAACCAGCCGTCGGCGGTGGCCGCCTCCCGGTTCGCCCGCTCGTTGTTGAGGTACCCGGGCGTCACCCTCGCCGAGGAGACCTGCAACCGTCCGATCCGCAGCTCCGGCAGCACCCCGCCACGCTCGTCCGCCACCCGCATCCGCGCGCCCGCCGCCGGCCGTCCCATGCTGAGAAAGCGCGTGACCGGCCCGTCCTCGTCCTCGCCCACCGGCCGCAGCGCGCCGGTCAGCGAGTCGGTGGCCAGCGGCTGCACGGCGCCCGGCTCGCCGTACCGCTTGTACGTGATGACCGTGCAGGTCTCGGCCATGCCCCAGCCCAGCAGCAGGTGCTCGGGACGCAGGCCGGACGGCGCCAGGCGGGCCAGGAACTCGTCGGCCACCGACTCGGTGCACTGCTCGCCCGCGTTGATCAGCGACTTGACCGCGGAGAGGTCCCAGCGGCGCTCCGGGACCGCCCGCAACGCCTCGGCGACCAGCCGGTAGCCGAAGTTGGGCGACCAGGAGTGCGCGGCGCCCCGGCGCTCCAGCGTGTCCAGCCACAGCAGCGGTTCGGCGAGGACGAGTTCGGTGGGGATGTGGGTCTGGTCGGAGGCCATCACCACGTCCCGCAGGTGGAACATCAGCAGGCCCGCCACATGGTCCAGCGGCAGCCAGTTGACGGTGGCGTCGCCGGGTGCGAAGCCCTCCTGGCAGGCACCCGCGACGTACTCCAGGATGCCGTGGTGGGTGATCCGGATCGCCTTGGACCGGCCGGTGGAGCCCGAGGAGAGCTGGAGGATCGCGACCTCCCCGCTCCGCCCGTGCGGGACGGCGGGCGCGGCGCCGGCGCCGCGGTCGACCGGGATCACCCGCAGGCCGGCGGCGGCCGGGTGCAGCGCGCCGATGCCGGCCAGTCCGGGGACGGCCGGGCCGGCGGCCAGCACCGGCGGGTGCTCCAGCGTCTCCCAGGCGTTGACCAGCTTCTCCAGCACCGGGCCGGGGTGGTCGTAGTCCGGGGGCCGGGCCACCGTCACCGGCAGGATCCCGCCCAGCAGACAGGCCCACAGCGCCGGGAAGTACTGCTCCATGTCCGGCACCTGGAGGATCGCGCGGTCGCCCGGGCGCAGACCGGCCTCGGTGAGGGTGGTGAGCACCCGCAGCGCGCGGTCCAGCAGCTCCGGGTAGCGCAGGGTGGTGGCGCCGCCGTCGGGACGGACCAGGTGCAGGCCGCGGTCGGGGTGGCGCTCGGCGGCGCGCAGCAGGGCGTCCGGCAGGTCGGCGGGCGCGTCGGGCAGCGGGCGCAGCGGCGGTCCGGCGGCGACGGCGGGTTCGCCCTCCGGGGCGGGTGCCGGTACGGCCTCGCCGGCGGGCGCGGCGGCGCTCCGCTCCACCCCGAACGGCCGCCAGTCCGCGGTGAACCGGCTCAGGTGCGCGCGGGCGGGCCGGGGGTGGTCCCGGACGTCGCGGGCGGCGGCCAGCGCGGTCGCGTCCGGCAGGCCGTCGGCCGTCCGCGGGATGCCGTCGACCAGCCGCACCTCGGCACCGGGGGCGACCTCCAGCAACTGCGCGGCGACCCGGCGCAGCAGGCCCGCCGTCCCGCCCTCCCCGGCGGGCACCAGGTGGACGGTCGGTCCGCCGTCCTCGGCCGGGACCACGGCGCAGTCGGCCAGGTCCGGGTGGAGCAGCAACCTGCCCTCCAGCGCTTCGGGGCGGGGGCGGTCGGGGCCGGTGGTGCTCATGGGTCGTACCTTTCCTAGGCTTCGTGAGCGGGAGGGGTACTGCTGGCACGGCGGAGCGGTGGGTGCCGCCCGGGGGCGGGGCCGGGACGGGGGCGGTGCGGTCGCGGGCAGGGCGGAGCGGCGGTGGGCCGCCGGGGGCGGGTCCGCGAAGTCGGGCGGTGGAAGGGCCAGGGCGTGTCTTGCGGATCACTGCCGGGTCCGCGACGCCGGGGCACGCACCTCGCCGCGTTGTCGTCGGTCGCCAATGCTCCGCAGTGGCTCCCTCCTCCGCCTTGCGATGCACGCACCCCAACGCCGCGGCCTATCCGACAAGATCCACAAGACACGCCCTGGGCTCGTCCTCGAACCCTACGGCTCCATTTTCGATCACTCCGGACGGCCGGCGTGGCCGGATCCGGTCCGCCCGCGGAAAGGGGCCCGGGCCGCCCGCACCCGGGCCGTGGCCGGGCCCACGGGACCCGGCCCCACCGGTTATGGCGGAAGCGTGACCACCACGTGTCCGGGCAGTGGCCGAATCGACACTCTACAGATCGGAAGAACCGTCAAGTAGCCTGCGGCCATGCGGACCACGTCACCGATCACCGTCGGCCGCGCGGCCGAGCTCGCCCTGCTCGGCGGCGCGCTGGGCGCCGCCCGGCAGCGGTCGGGCGGCGCGGTCTTCCTGGTCGGCGAGGCGGGCATCGGCAAGTCCCGCCTGGCCGGCGACTGCGCCTACCAGGCGTACGGATCCGGGCTGCCGGTGCTGCGCGGCCGGGGCAGTTCGACCGGGACGGTGACCCCGCTGCGGCCGCTGATCGAGGCATTGTCCTCCCGGTTCCGGGCCGCCGGCCCGCCCGCCGATCCCGAACTCGACCCGTACCGGCCCGCGCTGGCGCGCCTGGTGCCGGAATGGCGGGGCACCGCCGGGCAGCCGCCCGGCTACCCCGACTCGGTGGTCGAGCTCGCCGAGGCGCTGCTGCGGCTGCTCGCCGTCCTGGGCCGGGAGCACGGCTGCCTGCTGCTGCTGGAGGACCTGCACGACACCGACGCGGAGACCGTGGCGGTGCTGGAGTACCTCGTCGACAACCTGGCCGACCTGCCGGTGCTGCTGGTCGGCACGCTGCGGCCGGAGGCCGGGGCCGCGCTCGACCTGGTCCGCGCCGCCGAGCTGCGCCGCACCGCCGCGGTGGCCGAACTGCGGCCGCTGCCGGCCGCCGAGGTCCGCGCGCTGGCCGCCGCCTGCCTGGAGTCCGACCCGGCCGAGGTGCCCGCCGAGGTGCTGGAACGGCTGGCGGAGCGCGGCGACGGCAGCCCGTACCTGGTCGAGGAGCTCCTCGCCGACATGCTCGAATCGGGCGCGCTGTGCCGCAAGGACCACGGCTGGGTGGTGACCGGCCGGCTGGGCGACAGCGTGCCCAGCACCATCGTGCGCGGCTGGGCCCGGCGGCTGGAGCGGCTCGACCCGCAGGTGCGCGAACTGCTGCTGGTCGCCGCCACCCTGGGCAGCCGGTTCTCGGTCGCCACCGTCCAGCTGATCACCGGCCACGAGGACCGGGCGCTGTTCAGCCACCTGCGGTCCGCCTTCGAGGCCAATGTGATCGCGCCGGACGGCGCCGCCCCCGACCGCTACGCCTTCCGGCACGCGCTCACCGCCGACGCCCTGACCGCCGCCCTGGCGCCCGCCGAGCGCGCCGCGGTGGCCCGCCGGGCGGCCCTCGCCATCGAGAGCTCCGATCCCGAACTCGGCGAGGAACGCCGCCAGTTGGTCGCCGGGCTGCTGCTCGCCGGGGGCGACCGGGCGGGCGCCGCCGGGCACCTCGCGGAGGCCGGCCGGCAGCTGCGCGAGGCGGGTTCGGCGGTCTCCGCGGTGGTCCTGCTGGAACGGGCCCACGAGCTCGCCACCGACACCCAGCGCCGGCCGTTCAGCGAGGAGTTGATCCTCGCCCTGGCCGAGGCCGGGCAGCTCGACCGGGCCTTCGACCTGGTCCGTACGCTCCCGCCCGCCCGGATCACCGATCGCGGCGCCGATCGGGGGGCCTGCCACGGAGGCGACCGCGCCACCGGCCCCGGCACCGATCACGGACCCGCGGGCGGGCCGGGCGGGCCGGGCGGCGGACCCGACCACGGGCCCGGTGGCAGCCTCGACCGCGGGCCCGGTGGCGGACCCGACCACGGACCCGGTGGCGGCCTCGACCGCCGGATCGACCTGCACACCAGGCTCGCCTGGGCCGCCGTGATGGCCGAACGCACCACCGAGGCGGTCGGCCAGGTCGCCGCCGCCCGCGCCCTGCTCGGACCGGACCCGCGACCCGAGCAGGACGCCGCGCTCGCCGTCATCGAGGGCCACCTCGACCTGCTCCCCGGGCAGAGCTCCGGCGGACGTGCCGGCCTCGCCGAGACCGAGCGGATCGCCCGGCACGCCGCCGAGGTCGCCGAACGCGCCGGCCGGCCCGTCCTCGCCTGCCAGGCCTGGCAGTTGCTCGCCCTGCTGGCCCGCGAACGCGGCTTCGACGCCGCCGACGAGTGCCTGGAGCGGATGCTGGCCGTCGCCGAGACCCACGCCCTGCCGGTGTGGCGGGTCGAGGCGCTGCTGCGCCTGGGCGCCAACGCCTTCATGCGCACCGGCGACGGCACCCGGCTGGCGCAGGCCCGCGAGGCCGCCCAGGGGCTCGGCGCGATCGTGCTCACCCAGACCCTGGACGGGCTGCTCGCCATGAACGCCGTGCTGCGCGGCGAATGGGCGACCGCGCGCGGCATCGTCGACCGGTGTCTGGACGCCACCGCCCGGCTGCGCAACCTGGCCGCCCACCGCTACCTGCTGCTCGCCTCCGCCACCCTGGCCGCCCACCAGGGCAACGGCCGGGAGACCGCCGAACGCCTGGCCCGGTTCCGGCAGGCCGGCGGCGAGGACTCCTTCCTGATGCCGCTGCAGCTCGGACTCTGCCGCGGCGTCGGCGCCCTGCTCGCCGAGGACCGCGCCCGGGCCCGCGACGAGCTGGCGGCCGGCCTCGCCTGGGAGCGGCGCCACCCGAGCGTCTTCTACCTGGCCGGCCGGTACGGGCTGCACCCGCTGCTGGAGGTCACGGCCGGCGCCTACGGACGGGCCGAACTGGCGGAGGTCCACGCCTCCCCCGCCGCCGGGCTCGCCTGGAACCGGCAGTTCCTGCGCTTCGCCGAGGCCGTCCTGCTGGGCCGCGAGGGCCGCGCCGAGGAGGCAGCCCGGACGGTCGCCGCCACCCGGGAGACGGCGGCGCTGTTCCCGCTCGCCCACCACCTGGGCCTGCGGCTGGCCGCCGAGGCCGCGCTCGCCGACGGCTGGGGCGACCCGGTGGCCTGGCTGCGCACCGCCGAGGAGTACTTCCACGCCGCCGGGATCCAGCCCGTGGCCGGCGCCTGCCGCGCCCTGCTGCGCCGGGCCGGCGCCAGCGTCGCCCAGCACCGCGGCGGGCGGGACCAGATCCCGGCCCGGCTGCGGGCGCACGGCGTGACGCTGCGCGAGTACGAGGTGTTCGTCCTGCTGCCGGAGCGCCCCGGCAACCAGGAGATCGCCCGCCGGCTGTCGATCTCCCCCAGAACGGTGGAGAAGCACATCGCCAACCTGCTCGGCAAGACCGGCCGCCGCGACCGCGCCGCGCTCTGCGAACTCGCCGGCGAACTGCGCGGCCCCGGCTCCCCCTTCGAGTCGTACGAGGGGGCCTAGTTCCCGAGTCCGGGGCGTCCGGCTCGTTCGAGGCCGTTCGAGGCCGTTCGGGGTCGTTCGGGGTCGTTCCGGGCGGGCATCGGCGCGGCCGGTCCCCTCCTCACCGGGGCGGCCGCACGGGACGCAACAATGGGGGCGCCCGGCCCGCTTCGGCCGGGCCGGGCGGCGGAACATACGGGCACCGCACCGATGACCGGCCGCGCGGCACGCGAGGACCATCGGGGTCCGACGGTCATGCCGTCCCTCCCGCAGCGCTCCCCCTCTTCCCCGGTCCGGAGGCCTGCCGATGCCGCTCACCCACCGTCCCGGCCCACTGGCCGCACCTGTCACCGCGCCCGTACCCATGACCGCGTTCGTGCCCGCGTCCGGGCCCGCACCCGCCGGCCTGCGCTTCGCCGTCCTCGGCCCGCTCGCCGGCGAGTCCGCCGGCCGGCCACTGCCGCTCGGGCCGCTCAAACAACGCCTGGTACTGGCCGTCCTGTTGAGCAGAGCCAACACCGTCGTCCCGGTGGACCGGCTCACCGACGCCGTCTGGCCCGACGAACCGCCCCGCACCGCGCGCAAGAACCTCCAGGTGTACGTGAGCGCCCTGCGCGCCCTGCTCGGCCGCGAGGACGGCCGACCCGAACGCCTGGTGCACCACGCGGGCGGCTACCTGCTGCGGATCGCCGAACCGGAGCTGGACGTCCTGCGCTTCCGCGCCCTGGTCCGGGCCGGCCGCACCGCCGCCGATGCCGGTGAACTCGCCACCGCCGCCTCCCTGTTACGCCAGGCACTGGACCTCCGGCAGGGCCCGCCGCTGCCCGAGCTGCGCTGCTCCCCCGCGGTCGAGGCCGAGGCCGAACGGCTGGAGTCCCGCTGTCTGGGCGTCCACGAGGACTGGGCCGAGGCCGAGTTGGCACTGGAAAACGCCGCCGCCGTGGTCGAGGAGCTCACCGAGCTCGCCGAACTCCACCCGCTGCGCGAACGCCTCCAGGCGGCCCTGATGACCGCCCTCCACCAGTGCGGCCGCCAGGCCGAGGCACTCGCCGTCTTCGACGGCCACCGCCAGCTGCTCGCCCGCGAGTTGGGGCTGGAACCGAGCCCCGCGCTGGCCACCCTCTACCGCTCGCTGCTGGCCCGGGGCCGGGCCGCCGGCCCCGCCGGCGGCCGTTGCGTCCTGCCCGCCGACACCCCCGACTTCACCGGCCGCGCGGAGGAACTGCGCGAGCTGCTGGGCGCGCTGGGCACCGACGGCGGCCCGCGTACGCTCGTCCTGGCCGGCCCGGCCGGCATCGGCAAGACGGCGCTGGCCGTGCGCGCCGCCCAGCTGCTCGCCGGCCGCTTCCCGGACGGCCGGCTGCTGGTACGGCTGCGCGCCGAGGACGGCACGCCCCGCCCACTCGCCGAGGTCCTGGCCGAGCTGAGAGAGGTGGGGGCCGGGCCGGGCGCCGGAGCGGGGGCCGGTACTCCGGCCGACCCGTCGCAGGCGGCCGCGCTCTGGCGCGCCTCGCTCGCCGGACGGCGCCTGCTGCTGATCCTCGACGACGCCCCGGACGAGGCCGCGGTGCGCGCGCTGCTGCCCGCCACCGGCCCCGCCGCGGCCGTGGTGACCTCCCGCGGCCAGCTCGCCGGACTCTCCCCGGTGCACCGGCTCACCGTCCCGCCGTTCTCGCCACCCGAGGCACTGGACCTGCTGGCCCGGATCGTCGGCCCCGGACGCCTGGGCACCGACCGGGCCGCCGCCACCCGGGTCGTGGAGGCCTGCGGCCTGCTGCCCCTGGCCGTCCGGGTCGCCGGGATGCGGCTGGCCGTGCTGCGCCACCTCCCGCTCGCCGAGTACGCGCAGCGGCTCGCCGATCCGGCGGCGGCGCTGGACGAGCTGGTGGCCGGCGACGTGGCGGTCCGGCCGCGGCTGGAATCCGGCTGGCGCGACCTCGCCGAACCGGACCGCCGCACCCTCGCCCGGCTCGCCGCGCTGCCGTTGCCGGACCTGTTCACCCTCCCCGAGGCCGCCGAGGCGCTCGGGCTGCCGGAGCGAGCCGCGCTGCGGGCCCTGGAGGCCCTGACCGACACCGGCGCGGTGACCTCCCCGTCCGGCGAGGTGACCGCGCACTCGGCCCTGTACGCGCTGCCCCGGCTGACCCGGCTGCACGCCCAGGAACGGTCCGCCGACGCTCACTCCAGTGTCAACGCCCCGAGCAGTCCGACCGGTTGAGCGTCCAGCACGGAGTGCAGCGCGAGCAGCACCCCGGCCGTGCCGGTCGCCAGGTCGGCCGAGAATCGGCGCAGGCGCGCGCCGGGGACGAGCAGCCGCCCGTCCCTGGCCACCAGGTACCAGGCCAGCCGGCGGACGGATTCCACCGTCTCGGGGTCCACGGTCCCGGAGTCCACCGTCCCGGGGTCCACCGTCCCGGCGCCCGGCAGGCCCGTGGACGACTCGCCGTCCGACGGCGCACCCAGGGCGTGCCGGGCGGCCAGCAGCCCGGCACGCCCATGGAACAGGCCGGGCTCGCGGACGAACTCCATCCCGCAGCCGCTCCGCACCCCGGGCAACAGGGCCGCGAGCTCGGCCCCGGCCTCACAAGAGGCATGCGCGAGGTGGGAGAGGTGGGCGAGGTGGCGCCGGGCGACCAGGGCGAGGCCGCCGCTGCCGCCGTCCAGGTAGAGCAGGTGCCGCTGGCCGTCGCGCAGTTGCACCGAACCGTCCGGCATGGTCACGCAGCACCCGGCCTCGGCCGCCAGCGCCCGTCCGGCGGCGGCCAACAGCCAGGTCTCGCCCGTGCGTTCGTACAGCTCCAGGTCCAGCAGGGCCGCGCCGGCGAAGCCGTGCACCAGACCGGCCCCGGACGGCGGGCAGAGGCCGGGCACCGGATCACCGCCGGCGAGTGCGTCCAAATGCCGCGCCAGGTCGAGGAGTTCGCCGGGCACCGGGTCTCCCTCGGCGAGCAGGCGCAGCCGGGCCAGGGCGAGACCGGCCCGGCCGCCGGACAGTCCGGGCACGGCGGGCGGGGTGGGCAGGGCGAGGCAGCGGTCCAGGAGTTCACGGGCCTCCTCCCTGCGGCCCAGCCGGTCCAGGACCACGGCGACGCCCGGCAGCCCGTCGTAGAGGCCACCGCCGGCCGCCCGTCGGGCCCGGCGGGCGGCGGCGACCAGCCAGTCCGTCCAGGCTTCGGGGATCGGCGCGTCCGTCCGGTGCAGCGCGTACAGCACACCGGCCGCGCCGTGGGCGACGTCGACTCCGCCGGCCGCGGCCCCGGCCGGGTCCCCGGGGAACAGCCGGTCCGGCCGCCCGGGGGTCGCGGCGGAGTGGAGGCCGGCGAGGAGCCCGGCACGGATCGCCGGCCAGTCGGGGGCGTCCCCCTCAAACAGCTCGTCGATGATCCGCTCGCCGCCGCGCTCCGGGGCGGCGGCCGCGCGCGGCCGGGGCCTCGGCGGTCCGGCGTCCGGCCCGAGGCCGAACCGCCGCCGGGCCCAGGCCTCGATCCGGTCCGCCTTGGCGGGCTCCCGTTCGACCAGCTCCATCAGCGGCATCAGCATCATCAGCCAGGTGGCCCAGAGCATGTGGCGGTCCGCGTCGGCCCCGTCCAGCTCCGGCGGCGCCTGCATACCGGGCGCGCCGGCCCGGGGCACCTCCTCGTCCGCGAGGTCGGCCGCGTACTCGAAGTCCACCAGCACCGGCGAACCGTCGGGCCGCAGCACCACGTTCGCCGGGTGCAGGTCGCCGAACCGCACACCGCGTTCGTGCAGCGCCCCGATCGCCTTGGCCAGCCCGTCGACCACACCGCCCACCCAGTCGGTGTACGCGCGCAGTTGGCCCCGTGTGCCGTCCGGCCGCACCAGCGGGTAGCGGGTGACGACCGCGTCGAACAGCGGGGTGCCCTCGATGAACTCCTCGACCAGGAAGTGGTGTTCCCACACCGTGCGCACCTCGTGCACCCGGGGCACGCAGTCCGGGCCGGCCACCCGTCGCAGCATCCGGTACTCCCGGTGCAGCCGGGTGACCGCGTCCGTCCCGGCCGGGTCGAGCCCACTGTGCGGCCGGGCCTCGCGCAGCACCACCCGCTCGCCGGTGTCACGGTGATCGGCCAGGTAGATGCCACCGGCGGCGGAGAACTGGAGCGCCTCGCGGACCACGTACGGGAAGTCGTCGTCGCGGGCCGCCGCCCGGGCGGCCAGGTGCGGGCGCAGCCCGTCCGGCACGGTGACCCACGGGGGCAGCCGGAAGGCGGGCTCGCGGCGGTCCGGCACCAGCTCGCCCGAGGGGGCGCGCAGCGCCGGCACCGGCCGCCCGTCCTCGCCGGGGCACCACCGCTCGACGAAGGCGCCGTAGCGCACGTGCACCGGTCCGCGTCCGATCCGCAGGTCGCTGAGGATGTACGGCCCCGGGCGGCCGTCCAGGGCCTCGGTGAACTCGTCGAGCAGTGCGAGGAATTGCTCCTCGCCGGCCGGGTAGACCGTGACGAACTTGCCGGCCGAGCCGCGCGAGGCGTACTTGGCGTTGGCCAGCCGCAGAGCGCGTCCGCCACGCAGGAACTTGAACGGCACCCGATGGGCGAGGCAGATCCGCAGGGTCTCGGCGAGGGTGTGCTCGGCACCGTCGGGGACGGTGGACAGGTGGATCTTCCAGCCCTGTTCGGCCACCTGCGCGTCGACCGGGCGCAGCGAGGTCCACAGCCCCTGCCGGTCGCGGCGCCAGCCGTCGGGGGGTGCCGCGCGGTCGAGCGGGTAGCGGTCGGCGAGGTCGTCCATCCGGTCAGGGGTCTCGTAGTACAGCGGGTCGGCGACGCAGTGGAGTTGGGTCTCCTGGATGCCGGTCACGGCAGGTCTCCTTCGGTCGCCGATGGGGTGGCCGGTGCGGTCGCCGGTACGGTCGGCGGTGCGGTCGCCGGTACGGTCGGCGGTGCGGTCGTGGGGGTCACGGGTGCACCGGTCGGGCCACGGGCCGCCAGTAGGGTCACGGGGTCGGGAGGGCCTCGCCGGTCCGGGCCTCCGCCGGGGCCTCACCCGGGCCGCGCCGCGCGGACGGCGCCCAGCTGACCACCGCCGCGCACAGCGCGAACACGGCCCCGAGCAGGCCGAAGGTGGTGGTCAGGCCCCACCCGCCGAGCAGCGCACCGCCGACCAGCGGCCCGAACGGCTGGACCAGCGTGGACAGGAAGCCCGCCGAACTCTGCACCCGGCCGACCCGGTCCGGCGGGGTGGCGAGCAGCAGGGTGGACAGGAACCCGATGCTGGCCACCGAGGAAAGGCAGATGCACGCACCGCACAACACGCCGATCAGCAGCGGGTGCTGGACCACCGCGAGTACGGCGGCGGTGCCGGCGCAGGCCCAGCAGGTGGCGGCGACCAGCGGGGCGGTCCGGGCCTGCGCCTTCACCTTGGGCGCGAGCAGCGCCCCGGCCAGCGAACCGGCGGCGGTGAACGACACGATGGTGCCGCCGCCGATGCCCGAGCGGCCCCCGTCGGAGGCGACCGCGAGCGCGGCGAAGGTCATCGCGCCGAACGCGAAGTTCATGCCCAGGCCGAAGACCAGCAGCACGGTCCGCAGGTACGGGAACTCCCAGAGGAAGGTCAGCCCGGCGGTCAACTCGCTCCGGCTGAACGGCGATCCGGCCCGCTTGGCGGCGGCCGAGCGGGTCCGCATCAGGGCGACGCAGACCGTGGAGAGCAGCAGGCCGATCCCCTCGGCGACGAAGGGCACGACCGGGTCCCAGGCGAACAGGGCGCCGCCGATCAGCGGCCCGGTCAGCCGGGCGGCCGCGTTCCTGGCCTGTAGCCGGGAGGAGGCGGTGCCCATCAGCTCGGCCGGTACGATCGCACGCAACAGGCCCATGGCGGCGGGCGCGTAGAAACTGTTGATCACCGCTCCGGCGGCCGCGACCAGCAGCACCAGGGCCAGCGGGGCGCTGCCGTTCAGCACCGCGACGACCAGGGCGGCGACCGCCAGCAGACTGCCGACGTCGCACAGGCGCATCAGCCGGCGCCGCTCGATCCGGTCGGCCAGCACGCCGCCGGGCAGCATGGTGACCAGCAGGGCGCCGATCGACACCGTGCCGATCGCGCCGGCCTGCACCGCCGAACCGGTCTGCCGCAGCACGAGCAGCGGCAGGGCGATGGCGGACATCTGGGTGCCCAGGGAGGCGGCCAGACCGCCGATCCAGAGCAGGCGGAAGTCTCGGATGCTACCGAGCGAGGTGGCCGTCAACGGATCCCTCCGGGGGCGCGGGCGCGCTGGTCGGTGTGGTGCTCGTTCACGTGCTGGGGGGTGGCGCGGACGCGCGAACGCGCGCGGGCGGCCCGCGGCCGGGGCGGCACTGCTCCACCGCCCCCGCGCCGGGCCGCCGTCGCCATCGCCGTACGAACCCCGCCGGGCCTACGGAAGGCCGCGGCCGCCCCGCGCGGACCGCACCGGACGGTCAGATCCGGTGAGGTCCGCGGGAGCGGCCGGTCCGGGCCCGCGGGCGCCGGGGCTCCGTCGAGCCTCAGGGCTCAAGGCTCAGGGCTCAAGGCTCAGGGCTCGGGGCTCGGGGCTCGGGGCTCAGGGCTCAGGAGTCGGAGAGGACGACGCTCAGCACGCTGACGCAGCTGCCGTCCAGGTCCTTGACGTGGTTCTTCAGCGCCTGGAGGTCGAGGACCGAGGCGGCGTGGGCCTGCACCTCGGGGGTCTCGGTCTCCTCGTTCTCGTCACCGGCGGCGGGCTTGGTGTTCTCGGCCATGGTGGTCTCCGTCCAGTCGCGGTCGAACGCTCCGACTCCCGGGCCGGTCGGCCCGATCGGGCGGTCCCGGTGCTCCGGAGCGGCCGGCGGGTGCCTGCCGCTGACAACGAAGCTAGGCAGGCCCGCCCCGGAACCGGCACACCACCGGTATGCGACCGGTATCGGCCCAGCCGGGACATGCCGGGACATGTCAGTGACGGTCCTGCGGGCGCGACTCCCGGGGCTGCGGCGGCCGGTGCGAGCGGAGGGGCCCGGGTGAGCGGGCCGCGGTGCTCGACGACCCGCCGTCGAACCGGCCGCCACCTGCGGACATACCGATGCCCGGGCGGAACCGAGGCGCCGTCGAACCGGCCCCGAACCGGCCGGCCACAGGCTGGTCGGGTGAGCTTGCGAGCATGCGCCGTATGACCGCGCGCGGTACAGCCGAGGCCTGTGCGGTGACGTCCGAATGGCCACGCCCGTCCGATCACGCCGTCCGATCACGCCGTCCGATCACGCCCGGAGGAGGCGGTCCGCATGGAGCTCGCCGAACTCATCGGACTGCGGCCCGTTCCGGCGGCCGGACTGCTGGTCACCCTCACCCGGCGCTGCCCGCTCAGCTGCGCGCACTGCTCCACCTCCTCGGACCTGACCGGCGAACAGCTCCCGGCCGGACGGCTCCAAGCCCTGGCCGACTCGTTCACCCCGGACGACCGGCCCGAGGTGATGCTGCTGACCGGCGGCGAACCGTTGCTCCGCCCCGACCTCTGTGCCCGCCTCGCCCGCACCGCCCGCCGCGTCGGCACCCGGACCGCGCTGCTCAGCGGCATGTTCTTCGCCCGCGACGGACGGGTGCCGGACCGCGTGCTCGACGCGGTCACGGCGGTCGACCACTTCTCGGCCAGCCTGGACGCCTTCCACGAACGCGAGGTCCCGCGCGCGGCGGTGTTCCGGACGTTGCACCGGATCCGCCGGGCGGGCGTGGCGGTCAGCTTCCACCTCGCGGGTACCGGCCCCGCGGACCCGTACCTGGCCGAGGTCACCGCCGACATCCGCCGGGAGTTCGCCGACCGGGTGCCGATGCTGGTCAACGAGGTGCGCCCGCTCGGCCGGGCCGCCTCCTGGGCCACCCCCGCCCTGCCCCCGCCGGACGCCTCCCTCGTGCTCCCCTGCACGATGGCCGCCTGGCCGACGGTCGCCTTCGACGGCACCGTCCTCGCCTGCTGCAACCAGCGGACCGTCGACCTCCGACCAGCCCCCGCGCACCTGCGCCTCGGCCACATCGCCGAGGACGGCTGGCCCGAACTCCGCCGCCGGGCCCTCACCTCCCCCGCCCTCCGGATGCTCCGCGCCATCGGGCCCGCCCAGCTGTACCACCGCTTCGGTGATGTCGCCGCACCCGAGGGGTACTGCGCAGGGTGCCGCGCCCTGGGTGACCACCCCGAACTACTGCACGCCGTGGAGCGTACGGGCGGCGGCCCCGCGGGCGCGCTCCTCGAACTGACCGCCACCCGGCAGCAGACCGAGGCCGGCCCGATCGCCCTGATGCGCCGCCACGGCTGCGCCCGGTACGCCGACCTGGTCGCACTGCCCGCCTCGGCACCCGCCGGGCGGCCGCTGTGAACGGCGACGGTCGCGGCGGCATTCACGATTCCGTGAATGCTGCCGATTGCGCGAACGTCGCGGGGAGGGTGAACGGAAGCGATTCCGTGAACGTGAGTGGTTCCATGAACGCCAACCCCACCGTGAACGCTGACAGCTACGTGAACGCCGACCCGATCGTGAACGTCGCCAACCCCGTGAACGCTCACGCCCCCCTCACCGTTTCCCAACGCCTGAACGCCAAGCTCACCCTCGCCGCCCCCGCGCTGCGTGCCGCGACCGTCGCCCTCTGGCAGGCCCCCGAGCCGGCGGCCCGGTACATCGACTACCTCGTGGCGATGCACACGGTGATCCGGGCCTCCGTCCCGCTCCTCCTCACCGCCGCCCACCAATGCGAGGGGCTCGCCGCCGACGGCGATCCGGTGGCAACGCCGCTGGCCCGCTACCTCGCCGGGCATGCCGAGGAGGAACGCGGCCACGACGACTGGCTGCTCGACGACCTGGCCGCCGCCGGGGCCGATCCGACCGCACCGCTCACCCGGGTCCCGCCCGCGGCCGTCGCCGCGCTCGCCGGCGCCCAGTACTACTGGGTGCGCCACCACCACCCGGTGGCGCTGCTCGGCTACCTGGCCGTCCTGGAGGGTCACGCCCCCTCGCCGGGGCTCGCCCCCGCCCTGGCCGCCGCGACCGGCCTGCCGGACGCCGCCTTCCGCACCGTCCGCGACCACGCCCAGCTCGACCAGGGCCACCTGCGGGACCTGTACGCGCTCCTCGACCGCCTCCCGCTGACCGCCGCCCATGAGAGCGCCGTCGCCGTCAGCGCCCTGCACACCACGGCCACGCTGACCCGCCTGTTCACCCGCCTGGCGACCGGCCCGGCAGGCCCGCCGGCCCCCGCCACCCCAGCGACCATGCTCGGCCCGACCGGCCCACCCGGCCCGGCACACCCACCCGGCCCGACCGGCCCGACCGTCCTGACAGGAGGCCCGTGATGTCCGAACCCACGATCCCGCTCGCCCAGTTGCGTGCGGCCGGCTTCGCCCTCGACGCCCTCACCGACGACCAGCTCGACGTCCTGCGGGCGCTGAGCACCGAAGAGCTGGAGCTGCTGCTCGACCTCAAGCACCGGCTGGACGACGCCGGGCCGGAGGTGCAGGCGCACAGCGAGATCGCCGGTGGAGCGCTCTTCTGACCGGACCGAGACGGACGCCGCCCCGAAGGACACCGCCATGCCCTGCCCGATCTGCTCGTCCTGCGCCCAGCCCCTGCCGGCCGAGGCACGGTTCTGCCCGTCCTGCGGCACCCCCAGCGGCCTTTCGCCCGCCCCCCGGCCGGGCGGCAGCGCCACCGTCGCACCCACTCTCGCACCCGCTGCCACATCCCCCGCCACAGCCACCCCGTCCACGCCCGCACCCGTCTACCCACCCGCGTCCCCGCCCGCCGGCGAGGAGCGCAAGCTGGTGACGGTGATCTTCTGCGACCTGGTCGGTTCCACGGCGCTCTCGGGAGCCCTCGACCCGGAGACCCTGCGCGGCGTGACCCTGCGCTACTTCGAGCTGATGCACCGCCAGATCGAGTCCCACGGCGGGACCCTGGAGAAGTTCATCGGCGACGCCGTGATGGCGGTGTTCGGCGTGCCGGTGGTCCGCGAGGACGACGCGCGGCGGGCACTCGCGGCGGCGCTCGCGATGCTGGAGTCGTTGGAGGACCTCAACACCGAGCTCGACGCCGCCCTCGGGGTGCGTCTGGCGGTGCGGATCGGGGTCAACACCGGCCGGGTGGTGGCCGGTTCGGACGCGTCGACCCGGCAGGCGCTGATCTCGGGCGAGACCGTGAACGTCGCCGCACGACTCGAGCAGCACGCCGGCGCCGGGCAGATCCTGATCGGTCCGCAGACGTTGCGCGCGGCCGGCGCGGCCGCGGTGGTCGAGGAGGTCGGGCCGCTGCGACTCAAGGGCAAGGCCGAGCCGGTCACCGCGTACCGGCTGCTCGGCCTGGGCGCGGACGATCCGGAACTGCTGCGCCGCTTCGACCTGCCGTTCGTCGGACGGGGCCGCGAACTCGCCGCGCTGGACGCCGTCCTGGCCCGCGCGGTCGGGGAGCAGGGTGCTCAGCTGCTCACCGTGGGCGGTGAGGCGGGCATCGGAAAGACCCGGCTGGTGCGCCAGTGGCTGGAGCACGGCGGCGGTCGCTCCACCCGACACGGCGCCGGGCGGTGCCGCGCCTACGGGGACCACGCCACCCTCGCCCCGCTCGCCGACGCCGTACGCGCCCTCCTGCCCACACCTCCCACCGCGACCGCCCCCGAGACGGCCGAGGCGCTGGCCCTGCTCACCACCGAGACGGCCGAGGCGCTGGCCCTGCTCACCACCGGGCTGCTCCACGACGGCGCCCCCAACCCGTCCCTGGACGACACCTGCGTCGCCCTGCTCACGGTGCTGCGCCAACTGGCGACCACCGAACGGCCGGTGGTGCTGGTGGTGGACGACTGCCAGTGGGCCGGTGCGCTGCTGCTGGACGTGTTGGACCGGCTGGTCGGCTCGCTCGGTCAGGCGCCGGTGCTGGTGCTCTGCCTCACCCGCCCGGACCGGCCCGCCGTCCGCCCGGGCCGCCGAACGCTGCCGCTGCTCGGTCTCTCCCCGGACGAATCCCTTATGCTGGCCGCCCAGTTGACCGAGCTGAGCGCCCACGGCGCGGACCCGTGCCACGGGGCCGTACCAGCGCGGCTGCTCGACCGCGCGGGCGGCAATCCGCTTCACCTCGAACAGCTGCTGGCCACCTTGGCCGAGGCCGCCGAGGCCGCCGAGGCCGGTTCGCCGGGGCCGGCCGCCGAGGAACTGCCCACCACGGTCCAGGCGTTGCTCGGCGCCCGCATCGACGCGCTGGGCCGTGCCGAGCGCACCACGCTGGACCTGGCCGCCGTGGTGGGCCGCGAGTTCACCGCCGGCGAGCTGGCCGAACTGGCCCGCACCGGCCCCGAGGGCGGGCCCGGAGGCGCCCTCGCCGGGCAGCGCGACCGGGTGCCGACCGCACTCGCCGCCCTCAACCGGCGCCGCCTGATCGAACCCGGCCGTCTGATCGAACCCGACCGCCCCGCCGAACACAGCCACCCGACCGGAGCCGGCCACCCGGCCACCGGCCACCCGGTCGGACCAGGCCGCCCGACCGAACACAGCCGGTCGGGCCGGGCCCGGGCGCCGTTCCGCTTCAGCAGCGGGCTCGTCCAGGAGGTCGCGTACGAGGGCATGTCCAAGCGGGCCAGGTCCGAACGACACGAGCGCGCCGCCGAGTTGCCGGGCGTCCGGGCGAGCGGTGACGGCACGGTCGGCGGCCATCTCGAACGGGCCCATCGGTACCGGGTCGAGCTCGGTCTGCTCGACCGGCACACCGAGGACCTGCGCATCGCCGCCGCGCACGCCCTGGGCCGGGCCGGCGCCCAGGCCCTCGCCCGGGCCGATCTGCCGTGGGCCACCGACCTGTTGGCCCGCGCGGCCGCCCTCCACCGCCCGGGCGAACCGGCCGCGGCGGGGGTGCTCCGACGTCTCGGCGAGGTCCGGATCGCCCTGGGCCGTGCCGCCGAGGGTCGCGCCCTGCTGCGGCAGGTCATCACCACCGCCGCGGAGGCCGACGGCACCGCCGACCCCGTGGACACCGCCCACGCCCACCTCACCCTCGCCGCCCTCGGCCCCGAGCCCACCGAACCCGCCGAGCCCACCACACCCACCCCACCCGCCACCGACAGCGAACCCGACGAGCCCGCCCGCACCGCCCGCGCCGTCCTCCCCGTGTTCGAGGCCGCCGGCGACGACACCGGCCAGGCCCGCGCCTGCCTGCGGCTCGCCCAGCAGCACCAGCTCGCCGGCCGGCACGGTGAGGCCGACCGCCTGCTCACCCGTGCGCTCGCCCACGCCGTACGCGCCGATGCCGAGCCGGAGCGGGCCGCCGCCCTCGGTGCGGTCGCCGTCTCGCTCTGGCGCGGCCCCGAACCGGTCACCGCCGCCACCGCCCGCTGCCGCGCGCTGCTCGCCGAGCACGGCACCGGCCGGCGGGCGGTCCGGGCCACCCTCAACTGCCCGCTGGCCGTCCTGCTCGCCCTGCAGGACCGTCCCCGCGAGGCCGAGGCGCGGCTCGCCGATGCGGGGCGACTGGCCGAGCAGCTCGGGTACGCGGAGGCACTGGTCTTCATGCCGGTCTTCGGCGCCACGGTGGCCGCGCTCGCCGACCGTCCCGAGCACGCGCTCGATCTGCTCGACCGGGCCGCCGAGGCCGGTCACCGGCTCGGCGGCCTGGGCGGCCTCGCGGGCGGGCTGCTCACCGGCATCACCCTGGACGCCTCCCGCCTGCTCCTGGACACCGGCCGGCCCGAACGGGCGGCGCACCGGCTCGCCGTGCTCGGCGGCGCGCCCGCCCTGTCGCCGGCCGACGCGATCGACCTGGACGGTCTGCGGGCCCGGGTGGCCGCCGCCCGGGGCGAGGCGGCACCGGCGTTGCACCACGCCGAACGGGCGGTGCGGGCCGCCTCCCGGACCGACTCACCGCTGCTGCGGGCCACGGCCGCCCTCGACCGGGCGCACGCCCTGCTGCTGCTCGGCCGTTCCGCCGAGGCCGCCACCGAGGCCGCCGTGGCCCGGGCGGGTTTCGCCGCCAAGGGCCACCTGCCCGGGGTCCGCCGCGCCGAACGACTCGCCCCGGCCGACGCGAACGGAGAGGACGCCACCCGATGAGCACCGAGGCCCCGGCCACCGCCCCGCCGTCCCGACCCACCGAACCCGAACCCGCGCTGGCACCCACCCCCGAACCCGAACCCACCCCCGCACCCACCACACCCGAACCATCAGCGGCAACCCCGTCGCCGCCACCCCGCCTGCTCACCTGGAGCCTGCGCGACCGCCGCCCCGGCGACATCACGGTGACCGCCGACGAGCGGCCCGCGCCCGCCCGTACGGGTGCGGTCCCGGAGGGCACCGGCCGGGGGGTGCGGGTCTGCGTGGTCGACTCCGGCGTCGAGCGCGACCACCCGCTGGTCGGCCCGGTGCAGGGCTCCTGGGTGGTGCTCAAGGACCCGGAGACGCGGCGGATCTCCGTCGAGCCGACCGACACCGGTGATTCCTGCGGCCACGGCACCGCCTGCGCGGGCATCGTCCGCCGCACCGCCCCGGACTGCGAGCTGTACAGCGTGCGCGTGCTCGGGGAGCGTTTCTCCGGCACCGGGGACGTCCTGCTGGCGGGGCTGCGCTGGGCGGTGGACCAGGGCTTCGACATCGTCAACCTCAGTCTCTCGACCACCCGTACCCGCTTCGTCGAGGAGCTGCACGCGCTCGCCGACGACGCCTACTTCGGGCGCACCGCCATCGTCGCCTCCGCCCACAACACACCGGTGGAGAGCTTCCCTTGGCGGTTCTCCTCGGTCATCTCGGTCGGCAGCCACCAGGAGGACGACCCGGCGCTGCACCTCTACAACCCGCGGCCGCCGGTGGAGTTCTTCGCACCCGGCCAGAACGTCCGGGTGCCCTGGCTCGGCGGCGCCACCATCCGTACGACCGGCAACAGCTTCGCCACCCCGTACGTGGCCGGGCTCTGCGCGCGGATCCTCTCCCGGCACCCGCGGCTGACGCCCTTCCAGCTGAAGAACGCGCTCTACCTCTCCGCCGCCAACGTCAGGCTCGGCCCCACCCCCGAAGCGTCCGAACACCCGCAAGCCCCGCAAGCCCCCGGCACTCATGAGACCCAGGAAGGCAGGGCCCGATGACCCGTAGAAGCGAGACCGGCACGACCGAAGCCCTGTCCGCACCCGGCGAGCCCGATCCGCTGGCCCGTGAGCTGCTCCAGTCGGTGGTGGACGTCGCCCGCGCGATCTTCGGCGCCCGGGCCAGCTCGGTGTGCCTGCTGGACGAGCAGGCCCACGAGCTGGTGTTCCAGGCGGTGTCGGGCCAGGGCGAGGAGTCGCTGGTGGGCCGGCGGTTCCCGGCGGCGAGCGGCATCGCCGGCTGGGTGGCCTCCTCCGGCGAGCCGATGGTGGTGGACGACCTCACGGCCGACCGCTCCTTCGACCGGGCGTTCGCCGAGTCGACCGCGTACGTGCCGGACGCGCTGATGGCGGCGCCGCTGATCCACGGCACCCGGGTGCTCGGGGTGCTGGAGGTGCTGGACCCGGCCCCGCAGGCCCGTTCCAGCCTGGGCGAGCTGGACCTGCTGGCCATGTTCGCCCGTCAGGCCGCCGCCGCCCTGCGCGTGGTCGCCGACCGTCGCGCTCCGGCCGTCCCGACGGCCGACGCGCTGGGACCGGCCCGGCGCGCCGCCGCCCTCGACCTGATCGCCGACCTGGAGGAGCTACTCCGCGACCGGCCCTGAGCCCTCGGCCGCCGAACCCTCGGCCGCCGAGCCCCCTGCCACCGGGCCGCCCACCGCCGAACCCTCAGCCTCCCGGGCGCCACCCCCCGGGTCAGGCAGCCCCGCCCCGGGCAGCGCCCGCCGCCGGGCGACGTACGTGGTGGGGCTCGTCAGGCGCCCGCACCAGACGTCGATCCGCCACTCGGTGCCGTCCCCGCCCTCCCACCCGGACGCGTTCATCCGGCGCCGGAAGACCTCCCACTCGGCCTCGTCCTGGGTGCTGAACACCACCTCCCAGGGCCCGGCAGCGGTGTCGCGGGCCTTCTGCCGCTCCCACTCCTCCGCCGCCTTGCGCCGGCGCCGGCGCTGCCCCGGCATCAGACGGCCGCCTTCCGGCCGTCCGTCCTTCAGGCCGTCGGGCCGGGTACCAGCCGGGCGAGCGCGCCGGTCTCCAGGGCCGCGTACACGGTGCCGTCGGGGGCGACGGCGATGCCGTGCGGTTCGGAGCCGGGCGTCGGCAGGTCGTACTGCCCGATGCCGCCGCCGGGGGTGAGGGAGCCGATCCGGTTGGCACCCCACTCGGTGAACCAGAGCCGGCCGGCGGCGTCGGCGGTGATGGCGTGCGGGCGCGCGGCGGGGTCCGGCAGCGGGTACTCGGTGACCTCGCCGTCCACCGTGATCCGGCCGATCCGGCCGGCCCCGATCTCGACGAACCAGAGCGCTCCGTCGGCGCCGGCGGTGATCCCGACCGGCGCCGCGCCCTCGGTCGGCAGCGGGTGGACGGTGATCTCGCCGTCGACGGTGATCCGGCCGATCGCGTGGGCCTGGTTGAGGGTGAACCAGAGCGCGCCGTCCGGTCCGGCGGTGATGGTGGAGGGGAACGCACCGTCGACGGGCAGCGGGTACTCGGTGACCTCGCCGTCCACCGTGATCCGGCCGATCCGGCCGGCGTTCAGCTCGGTGAACCAGAGCGCGCCGTCGGGGCCCGCCGTGATGCCGAAGGGGCCGGCGTCCGGGGTCGGCAGCGGGAAGGACACGGCCGTGCCGTCCACGGTGACGCGCCCGATCCGGTGGTCCTTCATCCGGGTGAACCAGAGCGCGCCGTCCGGCCCCGGCACGATCACCGCGGGGCCGCTCGCGGCCTCGTCCAAGGGGAAGGTCGTGACCGTCCCGTCCGCCGCCAGCCGGCCGACGGCCCCACCGTGCACCAGGGTGAACCAGAGCGCGCCCTCCGGGCCGACGGTCAGGCCGTACGGGCCGGCCTTGTCGTCGCTGACGCCGATCTCCTCGATCGTCCGCACGTCGTCGGTCGTCCGCACGTCGTCGGTCTTGCGTCCCTCGTCGGTCATCCGCGGTCTCCCCCCGCTCGGTTCCCGTCAACGTCCCGACGCCGACGACAATGATGATGATCTTGACCGTCCCGACCCTGACACGGAATCAGTTTCCTTGGCAAGCCGGATTCAGCCCCTGCCGTCCGCGGGCCGCCGTTCGTCCTCCCCGGCGCCGCGCAGCACCGAGACCACGCCGACCACGGCCGCGCAGAGCGGCACCGCGAACAGCGCCCCGAGGATGCCCGCGACCCCGGAGCCGGCCACCACGGCGATCATGATGGTCGCCGGGTGGAGCGCCACCGTCCTGCTCTGGATGACCGGTTGCAGGACGTTGCCCTCCACGGCCTGCACGGCCAGCACCACGCCGAGCGTCCAGAGCGCCAGGCCGAGCCCGCCGTCCGCCAGCGCGACCAGCACGGCGACCGTGCCGGAGAGGAAGGCACCGACGAACGGGATGTACGCGCCCATGAAGACCAGCGCACCGAGGCCGGGCGCCCCGGGGACGCCGAGGATCGCCAGGCCGATGGTGATGAAGGTGGCGTCGATCGCCGCGATCACGGTGGTGCCCCGCATGAAGCCGGCCATCGCGTCGAAGGCCCGCTGCCCGCAGGCCATCACGGTCCCGGCGGTACGGGGGGACAGGTGCGCGCGCACGACCTCGCCGGTGCGGTGGCCGTCACGCAGGAAGAAGAACACCAGGGCGAGCGCGAGCACCCCGCCGGTGAGCAGCTGGGTGACGAGGCCGAGTCCGGACAGCACACCGGCGGCGACCGTGGAGACCAGCGAGTCGGTCTCCCCCTGCGTGTTCTCCAGCGCGTGCCGGAGCTTCTCACCGAGCGGGCCGAGCCATTGGGCGATCCGGCTGCCCGAGTCCTCGAGCGCGTCGGCGATCTGCGGGGCGCTGTGCACCAGGGAGTTGACCAGCAGGGTGATCACCCCGCCGACGGCCAGGACCAGCACGGCGCAGGTGAGCCCGGCGGCCGGGCCGCGGCCGACACCGTGGCGGACCATCCACGGCATCACGGGCTGGAGCAGCGAGGTGCCGAGCAGTGCGAGGACCACCGGGATGGTGGCGGCGCGCAGTTCGACGAAGGCGAAGACGACCAGCGAGGCGACGGTGATGAACAGGATGACGGCCACCGACCAGGCCCCGGCGGTCCGGACGACGGGCGGCAGTCCGGTGTAGGGCGGGCGGTCGTCGCGCTCGGGTTCGGCTGCCATACGGACATATCAGCACATGACGCACCCCAGCGCCCGTAAGCTCTTGGCCCCACCACAAGCCCTCCCCTACCCGTCCGCCTCCTCCAGCCGAACCTCCCCAGCCCCGACCCCGGCCCCACCCGCACCCGCACCCCCACCCGCGAACGCGAGCAGCCGCTCCGCCTCCGCGCGCGCGGCCCGCTCCTCGGCCCGCCGCAGCGGCAGGTACGGGCGGATCGCCACGGCCCACCCGCCGTCCTCGCGCTTCGTCAGCTCCCAGTTGCCGGCGACCAGGCCGTCCACCAGCAGGCTGCCGAGGACGATGCCGTTCTGGGTCATCACCCGGCGCCGGTATTCCTCGGGCAGCACCCGGGTGCGGTCGGCGTGCGAGAGCAGCAGGTTGTCGAAGGGGGCGATCAGCCGTACCGGCGCCGGGGTGTCCGGGTCCGGACGGGGCGCGTCGGGCAGGTCGTACAGCAGCCGGCCGTGCTCGTCGCGGAAGGTGACCAGCTGCGGGGCGAGCCGGGCGAGCACGGGGGCGAGCCGGGTGAGGCCGCACCACTTCTGCAGGTCGGCGGCGGTGGCCGGGCCGAAGGCGGCGAGGTAGCGCAGCGTGACCTCGCCGATCGACGGCTCGGGGTCGAGCGGCCGGCCGAGCCAGTGCTCGGCGGTGGTGTGGGCGGCGGGGCCGCTGCGGCCCCAGATCCCGCGCGGCGGCACCTGGACCAGCGGCAGCAGCCAGCGCGCCGCCTGGGCGAGCGCGGCGGGGTCACCGCCGGGCCGTCCGGCCGCGAGTTCCGCGCCGAGGTGCTGGAAGGTCCGCGGCTCGGCCTCGACGAGTTCCCGGGCCTCGGCGGCGAGCCCCGCCAGGTCGACGCCGACCAGCCGCTTGCCGAAGGCGCCGCGGGTCCCGCGCTCGATGACGGGCTGCACCAGCGGGCGCAGCATCAGGCAGTCCCGGGCGGTGACCAGGTGGATGGTGCCGCGCTGGAGCGCGATCCGGACCACCTCGCGGCCCTCCAGGAGCGCGCTGAGCCCCTCCGGCCGGAAGTCCTCCAGCCGGGACCAGAGGCCGACGTACGGGGGCTGCGGCACCGCCTGCGCCTGGAGGCCGATCAGGTGCTCGATCATCACGGTCGGCGTCAGGTCGGTCCGGGCGAGCAGGTGCTGACGGGCCAGCAGCGCGCGGCCGAGCGCCCGCGGACCGAGCACCGGCGGGGCGGCGGCCGAGGGCCCGTCGGCCGTCCTGCGGCCGCTCACCGCCGGCCGTCCAGGACCGAGCGCAGCACGGCGATCCGGTTGCTGGTGATGGAGTCGACGCCGGCGGCGCGCAGCCGGCGCATGGTGCGGCGCAGGTCGGCGGTCCAGGTGGAGACGGCGAGGCCGGCGTCGTGGGCGGCGGCCGTGAGATCGGCGGTGACCAGTCCGAACGGCGGGTTGAGGTAGCGCGGGCGCAGGTCGGCGAGCAGGGCCGGGGCGGGCAGCCGGGGCTGCTTCCAGGTGAGCGCGATCTCGGCGTCGGCGCTGAGGGCGCGGACGGCGAGCATCGCGGTGGCCGGGCCGCAGAAGGCGACCCGGTGTTCGGCGCCGAGGCCGGTCACGGCCTCCCAGGTGGCCGCGGCGGGGCGCGGGTCGTCCAGGTCGATCAGCAGTCGGGCGCGCGGCGTGGCGGTGACGGCCTTGAGCGCCTCGGCGAGGGTGGGGACGGCGAGGGGGCCCCGGCGCAGCCCGTCCAACTGGTCGAGGGTGACCCGGCGGATCGGGCGCGGGTCCTCCCAGAGCCGTTCGAGGGTCTCGTCGTGCAGCAGGACGGGGACGCCGTCGCGGGTGAGCTGGACGTCGACCTCGACGGCGTCGGCGCCGGCGGCGAGCGCGGACTCGATGGAGGGCAGGGTGTTCTCGCGGTACCGGTACGGGTCGCCCCGGTGGGCGACGGCGAGCACCGGACGGGAGGGGCCCACGGAGGCCCCGGCGGAGGTGGCTGCCATGGAGGTGGCCTTCACGGGGGCGGCGGCGGAGGTGGCGGCGCTCATCGGACCAGCCCCGCGAGCCAGGGGGTGAGCTGGAGCATGGTGATCGCCTCACGGTAGTCGGGTTCGCCGGCCACGGACACGATCAGTGTGGCGGACGGCGGGAAGGTGCGCTGACGGACGCGGACGTCGCCGCTCCAGACCGCGTCGAGGAAGGCGGGGACGCTGTCGCGCGGGACGTCGAAGGGGATGCCGTCGAGGGTGACCACGGCGTCGTCGTGGCCGAGGAGACGTACGTCGGTCTCCGGCCGGCCGGCGATCTCCAGCAGCGCCTCGTGGGGTACCGCGGCCAGGTCCGGGCCGGCGAGCTCCGGGCCCTGCGGAGCGGTGAGCCCGGCGAAGGTCCGGTCGCGGCCGATGTCGTGGGTGGCGCGGACCTCGCGGCCGTGGCGGGCGGCCACCGCCTCGATCGCGAGCACGGCACTCTGGGTGGTCGGCAACGGCGGGTGGGGCATCAGGGGCGGGCCTCTCGTCGGTGGCTCGTGGAGCCGGCTCGTCTGACGGGTGACGCGTGGATCAGCGGTGGGCAGGTCGGTGACGTGAAGGTCGGCGACGTGAAGGTCGGCGACCGGCAGATCAACGGCCGGCGGGTCAGCGGAGTTCGACCATCACATTGGTGGACTTGATGACCGCGGTCGCCGGCGCGCCCGGCACCAGGCCGAGTTCCTCGGCGGACTCCCGGCTGATCAGCGAGACCACCCGGAACGGCCCCGCCTGGATCTCGACCTGGGCGGCGACGTCGCCGAGCAGCACCTCGGTGACGATGCCGGGGAACCGGTTGCGCGCCGACGAGGGGCGCCCCTCGGCCTCGGCGTTCTCCGGACGGGCCAGCTCGCGGGCGAACGCGGCGAGCTGGGCGCCGGGGATGATCCGGTGGCCGTGCTCGTCCCGGTCGGCGGCGACCCGGCCGGCGTCCACCCAGCGGCGCATGGTGTCGGTGCTGACCCCGAGCAGGGCCGCTGCCTCGCCGATCCGGTACGGGTTGACCGGCACCTCGGGCTGACCCATGTGCGACTCCTGACGACTGCTCGGCCGGGTGCCGATGAGAACGGGTGGGAACGGGCGAGAACGGGTACGGACGGGTCCGCAACGCAGGGAGCGTACGGGAACGGACGCCGCACCGGCCGGGAACGGACCCCGCCCGGGCACGCGCCCACGCGGTCATCCTGCCGTACGACGGTCTCGCCGTCCCGCCTCAGGGCTCGCCGAAGAGGTCCCGCCGGACGGCGTCGCCCGCCGTGAGCACCGCGCCGCTGAGGATCGCGCCGCCGCCTGCCGTGCCCGCGCGGACCTCGGTGCGCAGCGGGTTGAGTCCGGCCAGGCGCCGTTCGACGCGGCGGGCCAGTTCGGCGCCGCCGGCCCGGCCGACCTCGCCGCCGAGCACCACGCATCCGGGGTCGAGGACGACGCAGACGGCGGCGGCGCCGACGGCGATCCGCTCGGCGAGGGCGTCCAGGAAGGCCTCGCCGGCGGGCCCGGCCGCGAGGGCGGCGCGGACGGCGGCCTCGGCGGCGAGGGCGTCGTCGGCGGGGTCGGCGGGCAGGCCGTGCGCGCGGGCGAGCTCGCAGACGGCGGTGGAGCCGACGAGGCTGTGGAAGCCGCCCTCGCAGCCGCTGTCGGAGGGCAGTCCGGGTGTGCCGGGGACGGGCAGGAAGGCGATCTCGCCGGTGCCGCCGGCCGCGCCACGGCGGAGCCTGCCGTCGAGGATGACCGCGGCGCCGACGCCGCTGCCGAGCCAGAGCAGCACGAAGGTGTCGCGGTCGCGGGCGGCGCCGATGCGGTACTCGGCGAGGCCGGCGAGGTTGACCTCGTTCTCCAGGATGACGTCGGTGTCGGGCAGCTCGCGCAGGGCGGCGAGCAGTCCGGCGTGCCAGCCGGGGAGTTCGCCGGGGCTGTTGAGGCGGCCGGTGGCGTGGTCGACCAGGCCGGGGGCGCCGACGGCGACGGTGTGCAGGTGCGGGACGCCGGCGGCGCGGGTGGCGTCGAGCAGGGCGCGGACGATCCGGTCGGCGATCTGCCGGGGGGTGCCCTCGTCCTGGTCGACGGTGAGTTCGGTGCCGGCCAGGCTGCGTCCGGCGAGGTCGGCGACGACCAGGCTGACGCCGCCGGAGCGCACGTCGACGGCGGCGAGGTGGGCGCGGGAGGCGACCAGGGCGTAGAGGCGGGCGTTGGGTCCGCGCCGCTGTTCGCCGCGCTCGCCGACGACGGCGACCAGGCCGGTGCGCTGGAGGCGTTCCAGCAGGTCGGCGACGGTGGGACGGGAGAGGCCGGTGAGCCCGCGCAGTTCGGTGGCGGTCAGCGGCCCCTGGTCGAGGAGCAGGTTGAGGGCCAGCCGGTCGTTGATCGCCCGGGCGGTGCTCGGCGTGGCCGTGCGCGGGGTGGTCATGGCAGGTCATCCTCGCAGACTGTTTCTATCAGGGTCCCTTCCTGATAATTTATCGAACCGAGGCGCGGAGCCGCGCCCAGGGCACCGTCGCGCCTTCCGCGACCGGGAGGGATCGCCGCATGATCGAGAACTTGAACAGGAACGCACCGGACCCGCTCGGGTCCGCACGCCGGGCGAGAGTGAGCATCGCCCTGGTGTTCGCCGTGCACGGCGCGGTCAGCGGCACCTTCGTCACCCGGATCCCGTGGATCCAGGACCGCCTCGACCTCTCGGCCGGGCAGCTCGGCCTCGCGCTGGTGATGCCGGCGCTCGGCTCCTCGCTCGCCATGCCGCTCGCCGGCCGGCTGGTGCACCGCCACGGCGGCCCGACCGCGCTGCGCTGGCTGCTCTCCTTCTGGTGCCTGGCGCTCAGCCTGCCCGTGCTCGCCCCCTCGCTCCCGGCGCTCTGCCTGGCCCTGCTGGTCTTCGGCGGGACGGCGGGCATGGCGGACGTGGTGATGAACGGCGAGGGGGTGGACGTCGAGCGGCGGCTCGGCCGTTCGATCATGGCCGGCCTGCACGGGATGTGGAGCGTGGGCGGGCTGGTCGCCTCCGGCTTCGGCATCCTCGCCGCCCACCAGGACCTCGACCCCCGGATCCAGCTCACGGTCACCTCGCTGGTGCTGCTCGCCGCCGGCCTGCTGGCCTGCCGTGGACTGCCGCGGACGGCGCCCGCCGAGGAGGCCGCGCAGGCCGAGGCCCCGCCGCGCTTCGCCCTGCCCCCACGCAGCTCGCTGGTGATCGGGCTGGTCGGGTTCTGCGCGGTGTTCGCCGAGGGCGCCTCGATGGACTGGAGCGGCGTCTACCTGCGGGACGTCACCCACGCCTCCCCCACCGTCGCGGCGGCCTCGTACACGGCGTTCGCGCTCACCATGGCGGTCAGCCGGCTGGCCGGCGACACGGTGATCCGCCGGATCGGCGCCGTCCGGGCGACCCGGCTCAGCGGGGTGATCGCGACCGTCGGCGGGCTGCTGGTGGTCGCCGCGGACAGCCCCGCGGTGGCGATCCCCGGCTTCGCGCTGATCGGCATCGGGATCGCCGTCGTGGTGCCGCTGGCCTTCGCCGCGGCGGGCCGGATCGGCAGCAACCCCAGCCAGGCGATCGCCGGCGTCGCCACGGTCACCTACACCTCCGGCCTGGTCGCCCCCGCGATCATCGGCGCGCTCGCCCAGGCCACCTCGCTGACCGTCTCCTTCGGCGCGGTCACGGCGCTCGCCTTCGCGCTCACCCTGGGCGCGGGCGCGCTGCGCCGGGCCGACGGAAAGGCATCGGAAAGCGTGACCGCAACGCAATCGGAAACGCCTTCCAAAAAGGATCTTTCCACGATATAGTGAAGAAAATCCACGGGAATTCCCCGCTAATATCGCCGACCGCCGGGTGCACCGATTCCGCACCCGGCGGTTTCCGCGACCCCGCGAAGGAATACGCCCATGTGCCACGACCGCGACGCCGCACCCCCGGCCCCTGCCCGTCCGCCGCTCCCCGGCGCCCCGCCCCAGGCCGGTCCGCTCACCCTGACCTCCACGGACGGCACGCCGTTCGCCGCCCACCTGGCCGTCCCGGAGCGCCCCGCCGGGCCGTCCGTGGTGGTCCTGCCCGATAACCGGGGACTTTCCCCCTTCTACCGGCGCCTCACCGTCCGGCTCGCCGAACAGGGGCACCCGGCACTCGCCATCGACTATTTCGGCCGCACCACCGCGGACGATCCGGCGACCCGTGACCCGGAGAACCGCGGACCGGAATTCGGCGACATGCCGAACCTGCTGCCGCACCTGCTCGCACTCACCCCGGACGGCCTGGACGCGGACATCACCGCCGCCGCCGACCACCTGCGCTCCGCCGGCGCCGCGGAGGTCGTGGCGCTCGGCTTCTGCTTCGGCGGGCGCCAGGCCTTCCGGGCCGCCGCACCCCGCTTCGGCCTGGCCGGCGCGGTCGGCTTCTACGGCTTCCCGGACACCCTCAACGGCGCCCCCGGCCCCACCCAGCTGGCGGCCGGCCTCACGGCGCCCGTCCTCGCCCTGTGGGGCGGCGCCGACGAACACATCCCGCCCGCCGCCGTGGCCGCCTTCGACGAGGCGCTCACGGCGGCCGGCACCCCGCACACCTTCGTCACCTACCCGGGCGCGCCGCACAACTTCTTCGAACTCGCCACGGCCCGCGGCGCCGACGGGCACCCGGACGCGCCGACGGCCGGGCCCGGGGACGGACGCACGGACGGTCACACCGGGGCGGCCGAGGACGCCTGGCGGCGCCTGCTCGACTTCCTGGCCGGCCCCGGCCGCCCGGTCCACCCCGGCCACCCGCGTCACCCGGGCGGCGCGGCCGCGCACTGACCCCGCTCCCGGATCCGCCCTCCCCGGCCCGACCCCTGACTCGCCCCGCGGTCCGGCCACGGCCCGGTCACAGCCCGGAACCGGCCCCGGGCCCGGCCGACCCCACCGGTTAACCTCGAACGGTGTCCCACACCACCGCCCCGCCCGCCCCGCCCGCGTCACCGGCCCCGGCCACCCCGCCGGTGCCCGCCATGCCGGAGGGCCCCGGCCCGGTCGGCTCCCGGCCGGACCGGGCCACCCGCTCGGCACGGCTCCGGCTGGCGCTGCTGCTGGTCCTGCTCGGCGCGGCGGCCGGGTCCCTGCTGCTGTGGAGCCCGACCGCCCTGCTGCGCGAGGGCGTCCCGGGCGGGGCACCGGTCTTCGTCCTGCTGTACGCGGTGGCCACCCTGCTGTTCCTGCCCCGGCCCGCGCTCAACGCGGCGGCCGGGCTGCTGCTCGGGGCCGGCCAGGGCGTCCTGCTGGCGGTGCTCGGCACCACCCTCGGGGCGGCGCTCGCCTTCGGGCTGGGGCGCGGACTCGGGCGCGAGGCGTTGCGCCCGTACCTGCGGGGGAAGGTGCTGACCGGGCTGGACCGGCGGTTCACCGAGCACGGGTTCCGCAGCGTGCTGCTGCTGCGCGTGCTGCCGGGGCTGCCGTTCCAGGCGGGCAACTACGGCGCGGCCTTCTCCGGCGTGCGGTTCTGGCCGTTCCTGGCGGCCACCGCGATCGGCGTGGTGCCCACCACCTCCGTGTACGTGGTGGCGGCGGCCAGCGCCGGCGAGCCGGGCTCCGCGGCGTTCCTGGTGGCGGCCGGGGGCATGGCGGTGCTGGTGGGGTTCAGCCTGTTCTCGATGTGGCGCTCCGCCCGCAGGCGCAAGGCCGGAGCAGGGGCCGGGGCCGGGGCCGGGGCCGGGATCGAAGCCGCGGCCTCCTGACGGCCGGACCCGCCCCGGGGCGCCCGACCACCGGGGCCACCGGGCCCCCCGGGATCCACCGGGGCGTCCCGACCGCCGCGCCCTCCGGGACTCCTGACGCCGCTTCGGTGTATTCACTCGCACGGACATGTCATGCTCCGCCAGGATGTCCGACATGACGACCACCACCGAACGGATCGATCCCCCCTTCGCCGCGGACGAGACGGCGATGCTCGTCTCCTGGCTCGAATTCCACCGCGCCACGCTGATGCTCAAGTGCGAGGGCCTGACCGAGGAGCAGTTGCGGCTGCGCTCGGTGCCGCCGTCCTCGCTCTCGCTGCTCGGCCTGGTCCGGCACATGTCGCAGGTGGAGCGGTTCTGGTTCCGGTCGATACTCCACGGCGAGAAGTTCGCCGAGGGCCTCTACTGGAGCAAGGAGAACCCGGACGGCGACTTCGACGACGTCGACACCGCCTCCGCCGAGGAGGGCTTCGCCACCTGGCGCTCCGAGGTCGAGGCCGCCCGCCGGGCCGCCGAGGGACTGCCGCTGGAGACCGTCGGCAAGCGCGAGCGCCACGGCGAGGAGGTCACCCTCCGCTGGATCCTGGTGCACATGATCGAGGAGTACGCGCGGCACAACGGACACGCCGATCTGCTGCGCGAGCTCGTGGACGGTGCCACGGGCGAATGAAATCGTTTCCCCATTGTTGACAGAAGGTCAATTAAGGGGTGACCCCGACCGATATGGTCTACGCGCGCAACCGATCGTGGTGCAGTTGCGTCGCAACAGTTGCCCGGGTTCGCCCGGGTTCCGGTGCGGCACGACTCTTACGGCGGTCGCGAGCGGGCACGACACCGGTGATCAGTGCGATACTCGGACAGTTCCGACGAGTGGATGACGTGTCAAAAGGACGCGCGCACCCGGGGGACGCGTACGGGACGAGGCAGGGAGGCGCGGCATGGGAGCACTTCGCGACGAGCACCACAACGGGTGGCTGATGCCCTCGGGGAACTACCCGGCCGCGGTGTACGACGACGAGTGGATGGACCAGGAGACGGTCCCGTCGGCCCCCGCGCCCACGAAGATCGTCTCCTTGCGCCCCACCGGCTTCGAGGCCGCCCGGACGGTCGGCGAGCACATCCGCGCCAGCACCCCGGTGGTCATGGACCTCACCGAGATGGACGAGGCCGAGGCCAAGCGCATGGTCGACTTCGCCTCCGGACTGGTCTTCGGCACCCGCGGCGGGATCGAGCGGATCGCCCGCCGGGTGTTCCTGCTCACCCCCGCCGACGTCGAGGTGATGGTCATCGACCGGCCGATGGACGAGACCGGCTTCTACAACCAGAGCTGACGCGGCCGGCCGGAGCGGACACAGCCCGGCACGCCACCGAGTGACCCGACCGGGGACGGCAACCGCCGTCCCCGGTTTTTTGCTGCCCGTCCTCGTTACCCGTTCCCGCCGCCCGCCTTCCGTCCTTGCCGCCCCTCTCCCGCCGTCCCGGCGATCGACTCGACAAACTCGTATGCGGCATCCACGATTATTATGAGACATAGACGTCTCATCTGATCTACACTTGCCGCATGGCCACAGACCGCGACTCCGTCCTCGAAGCCGCCGTGGGCGTGCTCTCCCGCCGCCCGACCGCCCACCTGGACGAGATCGCCCGCGCCGCGGGCATCAGCCGCGCCACCCTGCACCGGCTCTTCCCGGGCCGGGAGGCGCTGATCCGCGAGGTCGGCCTGCTCGGCCTGCGCCGCTTCGGCGCCGCACTGGACACCGCCGCCGTCGAGGACGGCGACGCCCACGCGGCGCTGCGCCGGCTGGTCGACGCGGTCGTGCCGGACGCCGCGCTGTGCGCCTTCCTGGCCGGCGAGAACCAGCTCTACGACGACCCCGGGATCGACGAGCTCTGGGAGTCCCAGATCACCCGGATGCACGCGCTGTTCCTGCGCGGCCAGCAGCAGGGCGTCTTCCGCATCGAGCTCTCGGCCGCCTGGCTCAGCGAGGCCTTCTTCGACCTGGTGGCCGGCGTCGGCTGGGCCGTCCAGGACGGCCGGCTCGCACCCCGCGACGGCGCGTTCTCGCTCGCCGAGCTCTTCCTCGGCGGTGCCCTGCGCCGGCCCGGGCCGCCCGGCCCCGCCGCCCCCGATCCCGCGCCGACCCCCGCCGCGGCTCCCACCCCGGCCCGCGTCCCCACGACTCCCGTCCCCACGCCCGCCCCCGCGGCTTCCGCCCCCACGACTCCCGTCGCCAGGGCCTCCGCCCCCACCACGACCCCCGACACACCGGATACGGAACCGGAAACCGATACACCATGAGCACCACCGTCCACACCCCCCGCGGCCACGACCGGCGCTGGACCGGCCTCGCCGTCCTGGTCCTGGCCGTCACCCTGGTCGCCGTCGACGCGACCGTGCTCTCCCTGGCCATCCCCTCGATCAGCGAGACCTTGCGCCCCAGCGGCACCCAGCTGCTCTGGATCGGCGACGCCTACTCCTTCGTCCTGGCCGGACTGCTGGTCTCGATGGGCTCGCTCAGCGACCGGATCGGCCGCAAGCGGCTGCTGCTCGCCGGCTCGACCGCCTTCGGCGCCGCGTCCCTGCTGGCCGCCTACGCGCCGAGCCCCGGCTGGCTGATCCTGGCCCGCGCGCTGCTCGGCGTCGCGGGGGCGACCATCATGCCGTCCACCCTGTCGCTGATCCGCTCGCTCTTCCCGGACGACCGCGAGCGGGCCACCGCGATCGGCATCTGGGGCGCCGCGGCCACCGCCGGCGCGGCGCTCGGCCCCGTGGTCGGCGGGGTGCTGCTGGAGCACTTCTGGTGGGGTTCGGTCTTCCTGCTGAACATCCCGGTGCTCGTGCTGCTGCTGGTGCTCGGCGGCTGGCTGCTGCCCGAGTCCAGGGATCCCCGGCCCGGCCGCTGGGACGTGCTGAGCGTGCTGCTCTCGCTGGCCGGTGTGATCGGCGTGGTGTACGCGGTCAAGGAGGTCGCCACGCACGGCCCCGGCCGCTGGGACGTACCGGTCGCCGCCCTGGTCGGCGCGGGCGCGCTGGCCCTCTTCGTCCGCCGCCAGCTGCGGCTGGACACCCCGCTGCTGGACGTGCGGCTGTTCCGCGACCGCCGCTTCACCGCCGCCGTGCTGGCCTCGCTGATCGCCCTGGTCGGCCTGTCCGGCGAGGTCTTCGTGACCTCGCAGTACCTCCAGCTGGTGCGCGGCTACGGCCCGCTGCAGGCCGGGCTGGCCGAGCTCCCGGCCTTCGCCGGCGCGGTGGCCGGTGGTCTGCTGACCGCCCGGCTGGCCCGGCGCACCGGCGCCCGCGCGGCGCTGACGCTGGGCCTGCTGGTGATGGGTGTCGGCCTCGGCCTGCTCGGCTGGGTGCAGCAGGACACCACCTACCTGGTGCTGGCCGCGTCGTTCCTGCTCACCGGTACGGCCGAGGGCGTGGTCTACACGCTCGGCGCCGACCTGGTGCTCCGGGCGGCCCCCGCCGAGAAGTCCGGCGCCGCGTCGGCGGTCTCCGAGACCGCGTACGAGCTGGGCACCGCGCTCGGCATCGCGCTGGTCGGCTCGGTGGCCACCGCCCTGTACGCGAGCGGGCTGCGCGTCCCGGCGGGCACCGACCCGGACTCGGCCGCCCGGGCGGTCGAGTCGCTGGGCGGCGCGGTCGAGGCCGCCCACGCCCTGCCGCAGCCGCTGGCCGGTCCGCTGCTGGACAGCGCCCGGGACGCCTTCGTCCACGGTCTGAACGTGGCGGCCCTGCTGGCCGGCGCGCTGCTGCTGGCGGCCGCCGTCCTGGTCCGGCGCCTGCTGCGCGGCCGGCCGGGCGCGGCGCCCGAGTCGGCCGCCGGCTCCGGGGAGCCTGCGGCCGGGGAGCGCGCGCCCGTGAGGGCCGGCTGACCGGCCCGGCCGGGGGACACGCCTACGAGGCCCCGAACGGGAGCTCCAGCTCCGCCCAGACCACCTTGCCGTCCCTGGTCAGCCGGCTGCCCCAGCGCTGGGCCAGCTCGCTGACCAGGAACATGCCGCGCCCGCCCTCGTCCTGCTCCGCGAAGGGCCGCAGCTGGGGCGTCTGGCCGCCGGCGTCGGCGACCTCCACGGTGAGCACCCGGTCGCGGAACAGGCGCAGCCGGCGCGGGGCGTCGGCGTGCAGCAGGGCGTTGGTGACGAGTTCGCTGACCAGCAGTTCGGCGTAGTCGCAGAGCGGGGACAGGCCCCATGCGGTGAGGGTCTCGCGGGTGAAACGGCGGGCCTTGCCGGGCAGCCGTCCGCCGCCGCTGAGCGGGAGGGTGGCGACCCGGCCGGCGGGCAGCGGCAGCACCCGGGCCATGATCATCGCGATGTCGTCGTCGGTGCCGTCGGTGACCAGGGCGCCGAGGACGGCGTCGCAGGTCTCCTCCAGGGTGCGGCCGGGGCCGCCGAGCGTACGGGCGAGCATGTCGATGCCGGCGTCGAGGTCCTGGCCGCGCCGCTCGACCAGGCCGTCGGTGTAGAGGGCGACCATGCCGCCCTCGGGGAGGGTGAACTCGATGGACTCGAAGGCGACGCCGCCGACGCCGAGCGGGACGCCGGGCGGCAGGTCGACCCGGCGGGGCACGCCGTCTGGGCCGACCCAGACCGGCGGCAGGTGGCCGGCGGAGGCGACCTGGACGGTGCGTTCCAGCGGGTCGTAGACGGCGCAGATGCAGGTGGCGAACTGGCCTTCGCCGATGCCGGAGGCGGTCTCGTCGAGCCGGCTGAGCACCTGCTCGGGCGGCATGTCCAGGGTGGCGAGGGTGCGGGCCACGGTGCGCAGCTGGCCCATGGTGGCGGCGGCCCGGATGCCGTGGCCCATGACGTCGCCGACGACCAGGGCGACCCGGCCGCAGGAGAGCGGCACCACGTCGAACCAGTCGCCGCCGACCTCGCTGACCACGCTGCTGGGCAGGTAGCGGTAGGCGATCTCCAGGCCGAGGGTGCGGTGGATCTCCTGGGGCAGCAGGCTGCGCTGCAGGGTGAGGGCGGTCTCGCGTTCGCGCCGGTAGAGGCGGGCGTTGTCGATGGCGAGGGCGGTGCGGGCGACGAGTTCCTCGGCGAGGGCGACGTCGGCGTCGCTGAACGGCTCGGGGTTGCGCATCCGGATGAACTCGGATCCGCCGAGGACCATGCCGCGCGCGGTCAGCGGGACCATCAGGTACGAGTGGATGCCGGCCTCGACGCCGGGGGCGACGCGTTCCTCGGTGGCGACCAGGCCGCGCAGCACGCTCTCGTCGACGTGGCTGCGCAGCAGGGGGCGGCCGCTGCGCAGGCACTGGGTGTAGCTGCGGTCGGGGCTGTACTCGGTGACCTCGCCGACGGTGTCGACGGCGTGGGTGAGGCCGGACTCGTAGGACTCGCCGACGGCGACGGCGCGCAGTTTGATCGGCCGGTCGGAGGGGATGGCGGAGGGTTCGGCGCCGCGCAGCACGGGTTCCAGCAGGTCGATGGTGGCGAAGTCGGCGAAGCGGGGGACGACGGCCTCGATGAGTTCCTCGGCGGTGCGCTGGAGGTCGAGGGTGGTGCCGATGCGGGCGGTGGCCTCGGCGATGGTGGCGAGGCGTTCCTGGGCGCGGGCGGCGCGGGCCTCGGCCTGGAAGCGTTCGGTGACGTCGATGATGGAGGAGCAGACGCCGAAGACCCGGCCGGTGGAGTCCTCCAGGCGGAAGTAGGAGGCGGACCAGGCGCGGTCGCGGCGGGGGTCGCCGGGGACGCGGCCGTGCGAACGGGCGTCGACCACGGGCTTGCCGGTGGCGAGCACCTGTCTCATGGTCTGTTCGATCTCGGCGCTGTTGATGCCGGGCAGGACGCTGCTGATCCGCCGGCCCACGTGGTCGGCGATGGGGACGCCGTTCATCCGGGCGAGTGCCTCGTTGAGCCGTACGTAGCGCAGCCCGGTGTCGTAGACGGCCATGCCGATCGGGGACTGGCCGAAGATGCCGTCGAGGACGGCGAGGTCGGCCTCGACGCGGTGCAGGGCCTCGACGTCGGAGGCGGTGGCGAGCAGCAGCAGGGTGCTGCCGGGGCCGGCGATGGGGTAGGTGCGGAACTCCAGCTCGACGGGGTGGCCGTCGCGGTGGCGGACGGGGACGACGCCGGACCAGCCCTTGCCGCTCATGATGCGTTCGAAGAGGGAGAGGATGCCGGGGCGTTCGGCCTCTTCGACGAGCAGGCGGGCGGCCTGGTTGCCGACGGCCTCGGCGGCGGTGTAGCCGAGCAGGGCCTCGGCGTCCTCGCTCCAGTGGAGAATCGTTCCGTCGTCCTGGAGGAGCGCGGTGGCGACGGGGACCAGGCGGTGGCCGTCGAGGCGTGCCGGGTGGCTCCCCGGCCGCTCCCCGGGCCGGTCGGCGGCCGCGCCGGTAGCGGCGTCCCAGTCGAATCCGCGCATGATCAGGCAACACCCCGTTCGACTCGTTCCCGGTCGGGGGCGGTTCCATGCGTGGCCCAGGGGTCTCCTGTGGCGCGCGGTACCGTACCCGCCGAGGTCGTTTCTCCCAGACTGCACGGACATCGGCCGCCCGGCGACCCCTTTGTCAGGGACTTTCCGATCGGTCTCGGTGGACGGCCGTCATGGGCCTACCGGCCGCAGCGTACTCTCCAGGACGCTCGCCCACTGGCGGATCACCCCGGTTCGCCGGGCACCGTCGTCGGTGAGCAGGTTGGCCAGGCCCAGGCCGCGGGCGAGGTCGAGGGTGGCCTGGACGCTCTCCCGGATGCCGGGGGTCCGTTCGTCGGCGTCCAGGAACTCGACGGCGGCGCGGTGGGCCTCGCGTCCGACGTGCCCCTCCAGGGCGATGATCCGGGCGCGCAGCGGCTCCTCGGTGGCGGCGGCGACCCACAGGTGGAGGGCCGCGCGGAAGAGCGGTCCGGTGTACAGGCGCACGATCATGTCGACGACGGCCTCGGTGCGTTCCGGTCCGGGCGGGGGCAGGTGGTCGGCGTGGGCCCGTACGGCGGCGAGGCGCTCGGCGGTGACGTGTTCGACGGCGGCGGTGAAGAGGTCCTCGCGGGTCGGGAAGTGGTGCTGGGCGGCGCCGCGGGAGACTCCGGCGCGTTCGGCGACGACGGCGACGGTGCTGCCGTTCCAGCCGAGCTCGGCGAGGCAGTCCACGGCCGCCGCCAGCAACCGCCGGCGGGTGGCGCGGCTACGGTCCTGCTGGGGGGTGCGGGCGGCGGCGTGGGCGGTCATCGGCGGTGGCGGTCCGTTCCGGTGCGGGGCGCGGTCGCGCCCGATCCTGCCATGCTCAGCGGGCCGACCCGCGGGCGCGCAGCTCGCGGCGGAGGATCTTGCCGGCCGGCGACCTGGGCACGGCGTCCAGGAACTCCACCGCGCGGACCTTCTTGTACGGGGCGACCCGGCCGGCCACGAAGGCGGTCACCTCCGGCCCGGTGAGGGTGCTGCCGGGCGCGCGGACCACGAAGGCCTTGGGGCACTCGGTGCCGTCCGCGTCCGGGACGCCGATGACGGCGGCGTCGGCGATCTGCGGGTGGGTGAGCAGGACGGCCTCCAGTTCGGCGGGGGCGACCTGGTAGCCCTTGTACTTGATCAGTTCCTTGACCCGGTCGACGACGTGGAGGTAGCCGCGCCCGTCGACGTGGCCGACGTCGCCGGTGTGCAGCCAGCCGTCGGCGTCGACGGTGGCGGCGGTGTCGGAGGGGCGGCCGAAGTAGCCCTTCATCACCTGGGGGCCGCGGATCAGCAGTTCGCCGCGCTCGCCGGGGCCGAGGTCGGTGCCGCTGCCGTCGAGGGCGACGACCCGCAGCTCGGTGGAGGGGACCATCCGGCCAACCGAGCCGGGCGACGGGTCGGCGTCGTCCGGGGAGACCACGTGGGTGACGGGGGACAGCTCGGTCATGCCGTAGCCCTGGAGCAGGCGCGGCAGGCCGAGGCGGCGGGCGCAGGCGTCGGCGAGCTCGCGGTCCAGCGGGGCGGCGGCGCACAGCAGGTAGCGCACGGAGGAGAGGTCGTAGCGGTCGACGACGGGGTGCTTGGCGAGGGCGAGGGCGATCGGCGGCGCGACGATCAGGGCCTCGACGCGTTGCTCCTGGACGGTGCGGCAGAACTGTTCGAGGTCGAAGCGGGGCAGCACCACCACGGTGGCGCCGCAGCGCAGCGGCTGGTTGAGCAGTGCGGCGAGGCCGTAGATGTGGAAGAACGGGAGCACGGCGAGGACGCGTTCGCCGACGGCGGGCCGGTAGAGGGCGTCGGTCTGGGCGAGGTTGGTGGCGATCGAGCGGTGGGTGAGCATCACGCCCTTGGGCAGACCGGTGGTGCCGCTGGAGTACGGCAGGACCGCCACGTCCTCGCCGGGGTCGATGGCCGGCTCGGGTTCGGGGCCGGTCGCGGCGAGCAGGTCGGCGAGCGAGCGGTGGCCCTCGGCGCCGTCGAGGACGATGATCTCGGCGATCGGACGGCCCTCGGCGGCGAGCTTGCCGGCGGCCTCGCGGGCGACCGGCAGGAACGGCGAGACGGTGACGATCCAGCGGGCGCGGCTGTCGCGCAGCTGCGCGGTGAGCTCGCCTGAGGTGGAGAGCGAGGAGACGGTGGTGACGGTCGCCCCGGCCCGGGTGGCGCCGTAGAAGGCCATCGGGTAGCCGACGGTGTTGGGGCTGAACAGCGCGAGGACGTCACCCTTGCGCAGCCCCGCCTCGGCCAGCCCGGCGGCGACCCGGCGCACCGCGGCGCCGAGCCGGGCGTGACTCACCGACTCGCCGGTCACGCCGTCCACCAGGGCGGGCAGATCACCGAACGCCTCGGCGCCGCCCAGCACGGCGTCGTGGATCGGGAGGTCGACGAGGTCGACGTCGGGGAACTCGCTGCGGAACACCAAGGTGTGCCTCCCTAGGGTCAACTGACGGGCCGTCCAAGAGTGCCCGTGACGGGGGCGCCCGGACAGGGGGCGTCCGTTGCGCCGATATGACGAACGAGCGGGGAGGGGCGCGTGGCACGCTTGCCGCCCCCCGATCCCGGGCGGACGGTGGTCCGACGGGCCGTCCGCCCCCTCCCCAGAGCACGGCCCCGAACCCTGGAGCGATCGTGGAACACCCCCTCCCCAGAGCCCGTCCCACCCGGGCCCGCCGCACCCGTACCCGTACCCGTACCCGCGCCTTGGCGCCCCGGCTGGCGCTCGTCGGCGCGACGGCCGCGGCCCTCACCCTCGGACCGGTACCGACGGCCTCCGCCGCCCCGGGCGACAACGGCGACGTCAAGATCCATGACAGCGCCACCGCGCCGAACAGCCGGAACAACGACCCGAAGGTCTGCCGGTTCTACCTGGCCGCGTTCGACTTCGACACGATCGAGCTCGTCACCTGGACCATCTCGCAGCAGCCGCCGACCGGCAACGCCGTGGTGCTCGGCGGCGCCGTGGTGCTGACCGGCGGCTCCGGGGCCAGCAGCACCTACTCGCTGCCGGACGGCCACTACAAGCTGGAGTGGACCTTCGTCGGCGAGAACGGCGCGGCCAAGCAGAAGGTGTTCGACGTGAACTGCGCGAGCAGCGCGCCCTCGGGGACCCCGACGCGGTTCTCCAACCCCCCGAGCCCGAGCGCCACGACCAGCGCCCCGCCCACGCGATCGGCCCGCCCCTCGCCGTCCGCCTCCGGCTCCGGCTCCCCCTCGCCGTCCGGCTCGCCCTCCCCCTCAGTCCCCTGGGCCACCCACTCGCCCAGGCCCGCGCCGGTCGGCGGGGTCGGCACCGGTGGCGGCGGCACGTCCGGACCGGACACCGCCCAGGTGCTGGGCGGCGCGGCGCTGCTGGCCGCGGCCACCGCCTTCGCCGTCCGGACGCTGCGCCGGCGCTCGGCAGGCGATGGCACGTCCTGACCAGCGCCGCCGGCGCCCCGGCTCCGGCCCCGGCCGTCTCACGGTCGGGGCCGTCGCCGTCGCCGTCGCCACCGGGGCCTGGCTGGTGACGGACGGCGCCGGCGGGGACGGCGGGCCCCCACAGCCCCCCGCCCCCGCCGGGGCCGCCGCCCCGGGGGCGCCCGCGACACCCCCGGGAGCCCTCGGCGCGGTGCCGGTGCGGCAGCCGGAACCCGGCCCGCCGCCGCTGCCGGACTCCCCCGCGACCCGCGTCCGGATCCCCGCCATCAAGGTGGACGCGCCGGTCACCGCCCTCGGCCTCGATCAGGCCCGGCACCTCGCCACCCCGCCGGTCGACCAGCGCAACCTGGTGGGCTGGTACCGCGACGGCGCGGCGCCCGGCGGCCCCGGCAACGCGATCGCCGTCGGCCACGCCGACACCCGCTCCGGCCCGGCCGTCTTCTACCGGCTGGGGCTGCTGCGCCGCGGCCACACCGTCGAGGTCGTCCGCAAGGACCGCCGCACCGCCGTGTACACGGTGGACGCCGTCCAGGTCTTCCCGAAGGGCTCCTTCCCGGACACCGCCGTGTACGGCGACACCCCGCGTCCCGAACTGCGGCTGATCACCTGCGGCGGCGCCTTCGACCGGCGCACCGGCTACACGTCCAACACCGTGGTGTTCGCGCATCTCACCTCCGTCCGGGGTTGAGCCTCCGGCCTCGTCCCTGTCCGGCCTCGTCCCTGTCCGGCCTCGGCTTCGGCCGTTGCCGGGGCGGGTCCGGGGTGTGCCGGGTGGCTCAGTACGAGCGGGGCAGGCCCAGGGTGTGCTGGGCCACGTAGTTGAGCACCATCTCGCGGCTGACCGGGGCCACCCGGCCGACCCGGGTGGCGGCGAGCAGCGCGCCCAGCCCGTACTCCTGGGTGAGCCCGTTGCCGCCGAGGGTCTGCACGGCCTGGTCGACGGTACGGGCGGCGGCCTCGCCGGCCGCGTACTTGGCCATGTTGGCGGCCTCACCGGCGCCCTGGTCGTCACCGGCGTCGTAGAGCAGGGCGGCCTTCTGGGTCATCAGCCGGGCGAGTTCGATCTCGATGGCGCACCGGGCGAGCGGATGGGCCAGCCCCTGGTGGGCGCCGATCGGGGTGGACCAGACCTTCCTGGTGCGGGCGTAGTCGACGGCCTTGTCGAGCGCCTGGCGGGCCAGGCCGAGCGAGAACGCGGCGGTCATGACGCGCTCGGGGTTCAGGCCCGCGAACAGCTGGAGCAGTCCGGCGTTCTCATCGCCGACCAGGGCCTCGGCGGGCAGCCGCACATCGTCCAGGAACACCTGGAACTGCTTCTCCGGGGCGACGAGTTCCATCGGGATCGGCCGGTACTCGAAGCCCGCCGCCTCGCGCGGGACGATGAACAGGGAGGGCCGGAGCCGGCCCGTGGCGGCGTCCTCGGTGCGGGCGACGAACAGCACCGCGTCGCAGTGGTCGATGCCGGAGACGAAGACCTTGCGGCCGGTGAGCAGCCAGTCCTCGCCGTCGCGGCGGGCGGTGGTGGTGATGCGGTGGGAGTTGGAGCCGGCGTCGGGTTCGGTGATGCCGAAGGCCATCCGGCGGGTGCCGTCGGCCAGGCCCGGCAGCCAGTGGCGCTTCTGCTCCTCGGTGCCGTAGCGGGCGATGACCGTGCCGCAGATCGCCGGGGAGACGATGAGGAGCAGCAACGGGCAGCCGGCGGCGCCGAGTTCCTCCAGCACGATCGCGAGGTCG
Source organism: Kitasatospora sp. NPDC004240 (assembly GCF_053603215.1). Classification (NCBI taxonomy): domain Bacteria; kingdom Bacillati; phylum Actinomycetota; class Actinomycetes; order Kitasatosporales; family Streptomycetaceae; genus Kitasatospora; species Kitasatospora sp. NPDC004240. Next base: position 54,857 of record NZ_JBSGFD010000026.1, read on the forward strand.
GCGATGCCGCCACCCCCTCCGCCGTACTCGGCGGGCAGGTTGGCGCCGAGGTAGCCGGCCTTGCCGGCCTCCGCCCACAGCTCCTCGGCCGGCTCGCCGGCGCGGGCCTTGGCGAGGTAGTAGCCGGATCCGTAGCGGCGGCCGAGGTCGGAGACGGCGCGGCGCAGGGCCCGCCGCTCGGGGGTCTCGATCAGGGCGCCGGCGGGGCCGTCCCCGGGGGTTCCGGGGGTTCCGGCGGCTTCGGGGGTTTCAGGGGCTTCGGGGGCTTCGGGGGTGGTGCGCGGTGCGGACATGCGAGGGTCCTTCCGTGCGGTCACTGGGTGTCGGGGAGTGTTCCGGTCGATGGCTCTGGCTCTGGCTGTGGCTGTGGCTGTGGCTGTGGCTGTACGACGGCGAGCAGGGCGCCGGGTTCGACCTGCTCACCGGGGGCGGTGCGCAGTTCGGTGAGGACGCCGTCGGCGGGGGCGGTGACCTGGTGTTCCATCTTCATCGCCTCCAGCCAGAGGAGCGGTTGGCCGGCCGTGACGGTGTCGCCGACGGCGGCGGCGATCCGCACCACCGTGCCGGGCATCGGCGCGAGCAGGGCGCCCGGTTCGGTGTGGGAGGCGGGATCGGGGAAGCGGTCCAGCGCGGTCAGCGCGGTGGCGCCGGCCGGGGAGTCCACGTACACGCGGTCGCCGTACACCGCGATCTCGTACGTGCGGCGCAGGCCGGCCACCTCCAGCACCACCCGGGTGGGCGTGTGCTCGACCAGGACGGTGTCCGGGTGGCCGTCCGCGACCAGGCCCCGACGGGTGAGGCGGTAGCGCACCTCGTACCCGGTGGCATCCCTACCGCCGTCGCCGCCGCGGCCGGTGACACCGCTGCGGCCGGCGTCCGCCTCGGCGTAGCGCTTGACCTGCGGCTGCGAGGGCAGGTTGCGCCAGCCCGAGGGCAGGGCGGAGCGGCGCGCGGCGGCGTCGGCGAGGGCGGCGGCGAGCGCGGGCAGCGGGTCGGGAGCGGTCTTGACCAGCTCCGGGAGGTGGTCGGCGAGGAAGGCGGTGTGCACCCGGCCCGCCAGGAACTCCGGGTGACGCAGCACCGCGGTGAGCAACTCCCGGTTGGTGCCCGGCCCGTGGATCCGGGCGCGGGCGAGCGCGGTGGACAGCAGGCGGGCGGCCGCCGCCCGGGTGGGCGCCCAGGCGATGACCTTGGCGAGCATCGGGTCGTAGTGGACGCCGATGACGGAGCCGGCGGTGACCCCGGAGTCCAGCCGCACACCGCTGTCGCGCTCCGCCGCGGTGGTGAACTCGGTTATGGTGCCCGGGAGTTCGAGCAGATGCAGGGTGCCGGTACGGGGCCGCCAGTCGGCCGCCGGGTCCTCCGCGTACAGCCGGGCCTCGATGGCGTGGCCGCGCGGGGCCGGCGGGGTCGCGTCGGGCAGTGGTTCGCCCTCGGCGACCCGCAGTTGGAGGGCCACCAGGTCGAGCCCGGTGACGCATTCGGTCACCGGATGCTCCACCTGTAGACGGGTGTTCATCTCCAGGAAGTGGAAGCGCCCGTCGTCCTCCAGCAGGAACTCGGCGGTGCCGGCGCCGGTGTAGCCGATCGCGCGGGCCGCGGTGACGGCGGCCGCGTGCAGCTCGGCCCGGACCGCCTCCGGCAGGCCGGGTGCCGGCGCCTCCTCGATCACCTTCTGGTGACGCCGCTGGAGCGAGCAGTCACGCTCGCCGACCGCCCAGACGGTGCCGTGCCCGTCCGCGAGCAGCTGGACCTCCACGTGGCGGCCGCGCGGCAGGTAGCGCTCGCAGAACACCTCGTCCGAGCCGAAGGCCTTGGCCGCCTCCGCCCGGGCCGCGTCCAGTTGCGCGGCCAGCTCGTCCAGCCGGCGGACCACCCGCATCCCGCGTCCGCCGCCGCCCGCGGCCGCCTTGACCAGCAACGGCAGGTCGCCCTCGGTGGGTTCGGCGACCGCGGTGAGCACGGGCACGCCCGCGGCCGCCATCAGCGCCTTGGCGGCGGTCTTGGATCCCATCGCGGCGATGGCGGCGGGCGGCGGGCCGACCCAGGTCAGCCCGGCGTCGAGGACGGCCTGCGCGAACTCGGCGTTCTCCGACAGGAATCCGTACCCCGGGTGGACGGCGTCCGCGCCCGCGGCCAGCGCGGCCCGGACGATCAGGTCGCCGCGCAGGTAGGTGTCGGCCGGCGCCGCGCCCGGCAGCCGTACGGCGGTGTCGGCCTCGCGCACGTGCGGGGCGTCGGCGTCCGGGTCGGAGTGCACGGCCACGGTGGCGATGCCGAGGTCGCGGCAGGTACGCAGGACCCGGCGGGCGATCTCGCCGCGGTTGGCGACCAGCAGGGTGGTGATCATGTGGTGGGTGCTCCTCGTCCGTCCGTACCGTCTCTCCCGGCTGCTCCCCGGCGTGCTCCCGGGTGCTTCCCGGCGTGTCTCCCGGCCCCTCCCCGCCGTCTCCCCCGCACCGGTCACATCCGGAAGACGCCGTAGCCGCGCGCGCCCTCCACGGGCGCGTTGTGGATCGCGGAGAGGCAGAGGCCGAGCACCGTCCGGGTGTCGCGCGGGTCGATCACCCCGTCGTCGTACAGCCGCCCGGAGAGGAAGACCGGCAGCGACTCCGCCTCGATCTGCTGCTCGACCATCGCCCGGATCGCCGCGTCGGCGTCCTCGTCGTACGGCCGCCCCTTGGCGGCGGCGGACTGCCGGGCGACGATCGACAGCACCCCCGCGAGCTGCTGGGGGCCCATCACCGCCGATTTGGCGCTCGGCCAGGCGAACAGGAACCGCGGGTCGTACGCCCGCCCGCACATCCCGTAGTGCCCGGCCCCGTAGGAGGCGCCGATCAGCACCGACAGGTGCGGCACCCGGGAGTTGGCCACCGCGTTGATCATCATCGCGCCGTGCTTGATGATGCCGCCCTGCTCGTACGCCGTACCGACCATGTAGCCGGTGGTGTTGTGCAGGAACAGCAGCGGGATGTCTCGCTGGTTGGCGAGCTGGATGAACTGCGCGGCCTTCTGCGACTCCGCGCTGAACAGCACCCCCTGGGCGTTGGCGAGGATCCCGACCGGGTAGCCGTGCAGCCGCGCCCAGCCGGTCACCAGGCTGGTGCCGTAGCGCGGCTTGAACTCGTCGAAGTCCGAGCCGTCGACGATCCGGGCGATCACCTCGCGCGGGTCGAAGGGCACCTTGAGGTCGCCGGGCACGATGCCGAGCAGCTCCTCCTCGTCGTACTCCGGCGGCGGCGCGAACGGGTCGGGCGCGGGGCCCCGGCGGCGGTGGTTCAGCCGGGCCACGATCCTGCGGGCGATCCGGCAGGCGTCCGCCTCGTCGAGGGCGAAATGGTCGGCGAGGCCGGAGGTGCGGGCGTGCATGTCGGCGCCGCCGAGCTCCTCGTCGTCGGCCTCCTCCCCGGTGGCCATCCGCACCAACGGCGGCCCGCCGAGGAACACCTTGGCGCGGTCCTTCACCAGCACCGCGTGGTCGGACATCCCCGGCACGTACGCGCCGCCGGCCGTGGAGTTGCCGAACACCACGGCCACGGTGGGGATCCGGGCGGCCGAGAGCCGGGTGAGGTCGCGGAACAGCGCGCCGCCCGGGATGAAGATCTCCTTCTGACTGGGCAGGTCGGCGCCCCCGGACTCCACCAGGTTGATCAGCGGCAGCCGGTTGGCGAGCGCGATCTCGTCCGCCCGCAGCGCCTTGCGCAGCGTCCACGGATTGCTCGCCCCGCCGCGGACGGTGGGGTCGTTGGCGGTGATCACGCACTCGACGCCCTCGACCGTGCCGATCCCCGTCACCAGCGCCGCGCCCACCGGGTGGTCGCTGCCCCAGGCGGCGAGCGGGGAGAGCTCCAGGAACGGCGAGTCCGGGTCCAGCAGCAGCTCGATCCGCTCGCGCGGCAGCAACTTGCCCCGGGCGCGGTGACGTTCGACGTACTTGGGGCCGCCACCGGCCAGCGCCTTGGCGTGCTCGGTGTCCAACTCGGCGAGCCGGGCGAGCATCGCGGCACGGTGGGCGGCGAACTCCGCGCCGGCGGGGTCGAGGCGGGTGGGCAACACGGTCACAGCAGCGCCTCCGGGACACGGGTGGACAGCGGCACGGTCACAGCAGCGCCTCCGGAACGCGGGTGGGCAACACGGTCACAGCAGCGCCTCCGGGATGTCGAGCCGGCGGGAGCGCAACCACTCCCCCAGCGCCTTGGCCTGCGGGTCGAAACGGGCTCCGGACGCGACGCCCTCCCCGAGCAGGCCGGTGATGGTGAAGTTGACCGCCCGCAGGTTGGGCAGCGAATGCCTGGTCACGGGCAACTCGGCGATCTCCGGCAACAGTTCGCGCAGCCGGTCGGTGGTGAGGGTGTGCGCCAGCCAGCGCCACCCGGCCTCGTCGCGGGCCCAGACCCCCAGGTTGGCGTCGCCGCCCTTGTCCCCGCTGCGGGCGCCGGCCACCAGGCCGAGCGGGGCCCGCCGGGTCGGGCCGGACGGGAGGGGGTCCGGGTCGGGTGCTGGCCGGAGCGGCTGCCCGGGTGTCGGTGTGCTCTCGGACCCGGGGGGCTGGACGGCGATCCGGCGGCCGTCCGGCAGCACCGCCGTGTGCTCGACCAGCTCGGCGTCCACGTAGGCGGCCTCGAACACCCCGTACGGCGCTCCCGGCCCGGGCGGGGCGGTCAGGTGGAAGCCCGGGTACCCGGAGAGGCCCAGTTCCACGGCGACGCGGCCGAGTTCGCGGCCGACCCGGGCCGGGTCGGGGTCGCGCGCGGTGAGCCGCAGCAGCGCGGAGGCGCTCTCCTCGGTGGGAGCGTCCGGGTGGTCCGTACGGGCGAGGGTCCAGCGCAGTTCGGCGGGCCGCGCGTCCGGCCCGAGCGCCTCGTCGAACTGCCGCCGCACCAGGTCGGCCTTGGCCTCGACGTCCAGGCCGGTGAGGACGAAGACCACCTCGTTGCGGTGCCCGCCGAGCCGGTTCAGCCCGACCTTGAGCGTGGCCGGCGGCGCCTCGCCCCGGACCTCGTCGATCCGCACCCGGTCCGGCCCCTCCTCGGTCAGCCGGACGGTGTCCAGGCGGGCCGTGACGTCCGGCCCGAGGTAGCGCGCGCCACCCGTCTCGTACAGGAGTTGGGCGGTGACCGTCCCGGTGGTGACGGCGCCGCCGGTGCCCGGGTGCTTGGTGATCACGCTGGAACCGTCGGCGCGCAGTTCGGCGAGCGGGAACCCGGGCCGGGTCACGTCGTGCTCGCGGAAGAAGGCGTAGTTCCCGCCGGTCGCCTGGGCCCCGCACTCCAGGACGTGACCGGCCACCACCGCCCCGGCCAGCGCGTCCAAGTCCCGTGGCCCCCAGCCGAAGTGGGCGATCGCTGGCCCCACCACCAGCGCCGCGTCGGTCACCCGCCCGGTCACCACCAGGTCCGCCCCGGCACTCAGGCACTCGGCCACCCCGAACGCGCCGAGGTAGGCGTTGGCGGCCAGCAGCCCCTCGGGCAGGTCGAGTTCGGCGCTGCGCGGGAGCAGATCGTCACCCTCGACGTGGGCCACCCGCAGGTTCAGCCCCTGACGCTTCGCCAGTTCCGCCGCCTCTTCGGCGAGTCGGGCCGGGTTGAGACCGCCGGCGTTCACCACCAACCGCACCCCGCGCTCCAGCGCCAGGCCCAGACAGTCCTCCAACTGCCGCAGGAAGGTCTTCGCGTACCCCAGCCCCGGATCACGCAACCGGTCACGCGCCAGGATCAGCATGGTCAACTCGGCCAGGTAGTCCCCGGTCAGCACATCCAGCGGCCCCCCGGTCAGCATCTCCCGGAACGCGGACAGCCGATCCCCGTAGAACCCGGAGGCATTCCCGATCCGAAGTACCCCTGCCTCACCCGCACTTGAACGCGAACCCAGCACGACTCCCCTCCCTGCCCTGCCGATGGCCGTCGGGTCGCCAGCAGCGTGGCACCGGCAGAGGAAAAAAGCAATCACGCTTGCTTGTTTTCATCGGAATCGGAGGCCACGTTCTGCGCGGAGCAATGGGAGACGCAGGGGCGCACGCCGGCCCGGCCCCGCCAGGCGTGGGCTGTGCGTAGGATCGCCGGCATGGCACTGCGTCCCGTTCAGGTCAACATCAAGGCTGTCGACGGCTCGGCGGTCGGCCGGTTCTGGGCGCGGGCGCTCGGCTGGACCGCCTACAGCCCCGGCGTGACCACCTATGTGGGGCCCGCCGGCGGCCTCGTCTGGCCGGACCCGGTCTTCCTCGGCATCGACGTCGTTCCCGTACCGGAGCCCAAGACCGCGACGAAGAACCGTACGCACCTCGATCTCGCCACCACCTCCACGGCCCATCAGACGCAACTGGTCGCGCACCTGAAGGCCCTCGGAGCGACCCCCGTCGACGTGGGCCAGGGCGAGGTGCCGTGGACGGTCCTCGCCGACCCCGAGGGCAACGAGTTCTGCGTGCTGGAGCCCCGGGAGGTCTACCGGGACACCGGGCCGATCGCCGCGGTGGTGATCGACTGCGCGGACCCGCGGGCCATGGCCCGGTTCTGGGGCGAGGCGGTCGACTGGACACTGCACGAGGTTGCCGACGATCACGCCGTGCTGCGCTCCGCCTCGGGCACCGGCCCGTACCTGGAGTTCATCCGCACGCCCGACGTGAAGACCGTGCCGGACCGCGTCCACCTCGACCTGCTGCCGTATCCCGGCGCCGACAAGGAAGCCGAGGTGGCCCGGCTGCGGGCCCTGGGCGCCACCGACCTCGACCTCGGCCAGGTCGACGTCCCGTGGACCTGTCTGGCCGACCCGGAGGGCCACGAGTTCTGCGTTTGCGCCCTGCACTGACGCGCCGACGACTTCCGGTCACGGCTTCGGGCCACGGTTTCGGTCACGGCTTCGGGCCGCCGCGGGCCCGGGGGAACCGATGTCCCGAGCGGCGTACCGGTGTTACTGTCCCGCCATGTCCAAGACCGAGATAGACGCGCTGACCGCCGAGTTCTTCGGGGCCTTCGACAACCGGGGCGGGAAGCCCGCCGATGTGGCCAGGCTCCGCCGGCTGATCATCCCCGGCGGCGTCATCGTGGTCACCGGCCCGTCCTTCACGGTGTACACGGTCGAGGAGTTCATCGAGCCGCGCGAACGCCTGCTGTCCGAAGGCCGGCTGGTCGAGTTCTCGGAGTGGGAGACCTCCGAACGCACGGACATCGCCGGCGACATCGCCTCGCGCTTCGGCACGTACCGCAAGTCGGGCATCCTCGACGGCGAACCCTTCGAGGGCAGCGGGACCAAGACCATCCAGTTCGTCCGCGGCGAGGACGGCTGGCGGATCTCGGCGTTCTCCTGGTACGACGACGAAGCCTGAGCGGCGAACCCGACTGGGCTCGGGCTGTGCCGACTGGACTCGGGTGGGTCCGTCCTGCGCGTCCCCGCCCGGTCCGGCCGGTCAGCGCAGCGGGATCACCATCTCCAGTTCCTTGCTCCCCGGGTCCAGCGCGTACGGCTGGCTGCCACCGGTGAACTCGAAGCCACGCCGGCGGTAGTAGGCCTGCGCGCGGTCGTTGAGCTCGTGCACGCCGAGCAGCAGCCGGTCCGCACCGGCCTCGCCACGCGCCCAGTCGAGGATGCCGTCGAGCAGACCGTCCGTCACGCCGCGTTCCCGGCCGCGGTGGTCGGGGTGCACCCACACGCCCATCAGCAGGGCGGTACCGGGTTCGGTCACCTTGGAGAGCATGATGCCCACCCACTCGCCGTCCTCGGCCACGGCGACCAGCCCGACCCAGCCGGGCCCGTTCACCCGGACGGTCCGCGCCTGCCACTCCTCCTGACCGTGCGCCAGCGCCGTCTCGTACGTCTCCAGGAACGCCAGCGGGGTGTCCTGCAGCATCGCGAGCCGGATCGCCCGCATCCTCTGCCACTCCCCCACCGGGATCCGCTCGATCCGGTAGCCCATGGTCCCGCCCCCTCGGTCACATCCGGCCGACTCAGCACCGACCGGGTGTAGTTACCGGCCGGTTCCCCCGGCCGAACCGGGGCAGCATACGCCACCGGGCCGCTGAGCTGCCCGAACACGTCGGGCGGGTGGGGCTGGTGGCCGGCCGGCGGGCGCGGGCACGGGCGCGGCGGGCGGGGGTGTGGGCGAGGGTGAC
>NZ_JBSGFD010000027.1:0-62773 GCF_053603215.1 Kitasatospora sp. NPDC004240
GGCCACCCCGTCGGGCGCGGCGACCGCCTCCGGTGCGGCCACCCCGTCCGGTGCCGCCTCGGCGTCCGCCTCCACCGCGGGCCACTGATCCGACGCGAAGGGCCCGCTCCGGTACGTACCGGAGCGGGCCCTTCGCGTTTGCCGTGACCGTCGGCGCCGGGCGGGCCGGGCGCGGTGGGCGCCCGGCCGCACGGCCGGGCGGTCTACGGCTCGAACTTGTAGCCCAGGCCGCGGACCGTCACCAGGTAGCGCGGGGCGCCCGGGTCCGGCTCGATCTTCGCCCGCAGGCGCTTGACGTGGACGTCCAGGGTCTTGGTGTCGCCGACGTAGTCCGCGCCCCAGACCCGGTCGATCAGCTGCATCCGGGTGAGCACCCGGCCGGCGTTGCGCAGCAGCATCTCCAGCAGGTCGAACTCCTTGAGCGGCAGGTCGACCTTGGCGCCGTCCACCGTCACCACGTGGCGGTCGACGTCCATCCGCACCGGGCCGGCCTCCAGCGCGCCGGGGCCGCCGCCGTCCGTCCCGTTGCCGCCGTCCTCGCCGCGCCGGCGCAGCACCGCGCGGATCCGGGCGACCAGCTCGCGGGTGGAGTAGGGCTTGGTGACGTAGTCGTCCGCGCCTATCTCCAGGCCGACCACCTTGTCGATCTCGCTGTCCTTGGCGGTGACCATGATCACCGGGACGTTGGAGCGCACCCGGAGCTGGCGGCAGACCTCGGTGCCGGGCAGGCCCGGCAGCATCAGGTCGAGCAGGACGAGGTCGGCGCCGTTGCGTTCGAACTGCTCCAGGGCGTCGGGGCCGGTGGCCGCGATCGCCACCTCGAAGCCCTCCTTGCGGAGCATGTACGAGAGGGCGTCGCTGAACGACTCCTCGTCCTCGACCACCAGTACGCGGGTCACGATCGGGCCTCCGGGGCAAGCTTGGGGGTTGGGTCTGACAGGGGTTGCTGCGACTCCCTTGCGGGGAGCGCCCGGTCCGTGCGGTCGGCGGCGGGCTGCTCGTCCGCGCCGCCCGTACGGGCCGTGAGGGTCTGGGGGCCGGCGGGCCCGGCCGGCTCGGGGCGCTCCGCGGGGGGCGCCGCCTCGGCGGGGGCCTGGCCCGCGGGCAGCCGCAGGGTGAAGGTGGAGCCCTGGCCCTCGACGCTCCACACCGAGACGGTGCCGCGGTGCGAGGCGGCCACGTGCTTGACGATGGAGAGGCCGAGGCCGGTTCCGCCGGTGGCCCGCGAGCGCGCGGGGTCCACCCGGTAGAAGCGTTCGAAGACGCGTTCGCGGTCCTTCTCCGAGATGCCTATGCCCTGGTCGGTCACCGAGATCTCGATCAGCTCGCCGTCCGCCTCGCCGAGCGCGGCCGCGCTGGATATCCGGCGGGTCGCGATGGCGACCCGGGTGCGCGGCGGGCTGTAGTTGACCGCGTTCTCGACCAGGTTGCCGAGCGCGGCGGCCAGCTGGCCGCGGTTGCCGTGCAGGTAGAGGCCGGCGATGCCGCCGGCCGCGATGAGGATCTGCTTGGCGGCGGCCTGCTGGCGGCAGCGGTCGATCGCCTCGGCGATCAGCTCGTCCACCGCGACCGGCTCCGGGTCGACCATCAGCCGGTCGTCCTGGACCCTGGAGAGGTCGATGATCTCCTGGACCAGGCTGGCCAGCCGGGTCGCCTCGATCTGCATCCGGCCGGCGAAGCGCTGGACGGCCTCCGGGTCGTCGGCCGCGTCCGCGACCGCCTCGGAGAGCAGGGAGAGCGCGCCGACCGGGGTCTTGAGCTCGTGACTGACGTTGGCCACGAAGTCGCGGCGGACCGCCTCCACCCGGCGGCGCTCGGTCTGGTCCTCGACCAGGACCAGCACCAGCCGGGAGCCCAGCGGGGCGACCCGGACCGACACCGCCAGCGGCTCGGCGGCGCGCGCCGCGCCGGGGCGGGGCACCTCCAGCTCCACCTGGCGGATCTCGCCGTCCCGGCGGGTGGCACGGGCCAGCGCCAGCATCTGGTCGACGGCCATCGCGCCGCCGCGCACCAGGCCCATCGCGTAGGCGGCCGAGCTGGCCTTGACCACCTCGTCGCCCTCGCCGAGCACGATCGCGCAGGAGCGCAGCACCGAGAGCACGGTGTCGACGCCCGGCGGGAGCGGCGGCTCGTGGGAGCCGGTGCTCGGCCCGTGGTGCCTGCCGTTTGCTCTGCCGCCGGTGCCGCTGTACCTGCCCCGGGCCTGTTCGCGCTCGCTCCAGCGGAACGCGATGGAGGCCGTGAGGCCGACGCCGAGCCCGGCTATGGCGCAGGCAGCGGCGGCGGCCACGTTCACGTCCATACCGCCAGCCTAAGCGCACGGTGCGGGCCCTCCCCAAGGGTCCGATCAAGGGATCGACCGGGCGTTGCCGAGAATTCACCTTCACGTGGCTGCTGGTTCACCGCTCGGGTCGTGCGTGGTCGCCCGGACGGCCCAGGGTTGTCCATGCAGCCCGTGTGGGAGGGCCGTCCGGCCGAACTTCCGTCCGGCGTCCCCGGTGCGCGCGTACCATTCGCGCCACCAGCAGCGGTCACCCGGACGCCGGATCGGCGGTCGTACCGGATGACCGGTCGGCACCGCCACCGACACAGCTACTGAGGAGAGAGCATGCGCGACGCGTACCACGAGGAACTCGACTCGATCGGCGACAGCCTGGTCGAGATGACCCGGCTGGTCGGATCCGCCCTGGGCCGGGCCACCACGGCGCTGCTCGACGCGGACCTGGAACTGGCGGAGAGCGTGATCGCCGCCGACGAGAAGATCAACGAACTGCACCACGACCTGGAGAACCGGGCCATCGACCTGCTGGCCCGCCAGCAGCCGGTCGCCACCGACCTGCGGATCGTGGTCACCTCGCTGCGGATGAGCGCCGACCTGGAGCGCTGCGGCGACCTGGCCCGGCACGTGGCCAAGGTGGCACGGCTGCGCTACCCCGGAACGGCGGTACCACGCGACCTGCACCCGACCGTCCTGGAGATGGGCCAGCTCGCCCAGCGGCTGGTCGCCAAGGCCGGACTGGTGATCGCCACCAAGGACGTCGACAAGGCGCTGGAGCTGGAGCAGGACGACGACCGGATCGACGCGCTGCACCGCGAGCTGTTCGCCCACCTGATCGACGAGCGCTGGCAGCACGGCATCGAGACGGCCGTGGACGTCACCCTGGTCGGCCGCTACTACGAGCGGTTCGCGGACCACGCGGTCTCGGTCGCCAAGCGCGTGGTGTACCTGGTGACCGGTGAGCACGTGGACGACTTCATCGCGACGGCGGAGCCCGCCGGGGGCGAGTGAGGCTCACCCCGGGGGGTGAGTAAACCTCCGGCAGGAGTGGTACGGGCGCACGTCGGACCGGGCGCCCCACCACTGCGCGCCCGTTGACGCTCCCTCCGATCGGCGGCTTCACTCGAAGCCGTGGGCACCGAGGTGTGCCCGTCACGAGGAGGGTCCAGCGCGATGAAGGCAACCCCGACCCGACCGGCACCGGCACACGACACCGTCGAGCCGCCCGCCCCCCGCTCGCTGCCCGTCCTCGCGGCCGGCTGCGGCTGCGGCCCGGGCTGCGGCTGCGGCTGCCAGTCCGGCTCGCCCTGCCAGTGCGGCGGCGCGAGCGGCGGCTGCTGCGGGCACTGACGCGCGGGCGCGGATCACGGTCACCGGAGCGGACTCCGGGGTGCCCGACCGCCGTGGGAGACGGCCGGGCACCCCGGGTTCCGCCGTGTCCGGGGTCACCGGCTCCCCGGTCATCCCCGGGTACGGCGGCGTCCGGTCCGGGGCTCCCGTCTTCTAGAACTGCACGTCGATGCAGGAGTAGAAGGCGTTGGCGGTGTCCGCGATCTCCCAGACCGCGACCACCACGTGGTGCCCGGTGCGCCCGGTGGGCATGGTCGCGGCGTGGCTGAGCGTGCTCGGCGGCTGGCCGCGGTAGGGGACGGTCAGGAACGGCGCCAGCTCCAGGTTGGCGCGGGTGACCTTCTGGGTGGCGTCGTAGCCCGGCTTGGTCAGGTAGTAGCGGAAGTTCGTGGTCGAGTGCCGCGCGGTGAACTTCCAGGTGAAGGTCTGCGACTGCCCGGCCGTCACCTTGTTGGTCGGCCAGGCGCCGCCGCGCGGGTCGTCCAGCTGGGCGAAGCGGGAGTTCCCGCCGGCGCAGATGGTGCCGTCGGCCGGCCCTCTGGTCGGGAAGCCCTTCGGCCCCTCGACGCTCTGCGGCTCCCACCGGATGTCGCCGCAGTTCGTGACGACCCCGGCCCCGCACAGCGCGGCCCGGCTGGGCGGCGTGGTGATGTAGCCGTGGGACAGCGCCGGCAGGGCCAGCGTGACGGGTACGACGATCGCGACCAGGGCCGCGCCGATGATGTGACGTTTGCGCATGGTGCTCCTCCGTGGGGGTGGATGGAGAGTGCGCCGGACGCAGGACGCGCACGCGTGGGGGAGCGGCGGCCGCGAAGGATCTCTGGCATGCCTGCGCCAGGTCGGTGCTCACACGGTAGGAGCCCGCACCCGGGCCGTCAATGGTCTGAACCACTTTTGCGACGCGCCAACACCGTTGCCAGGAGGGCTAGTTGGCGATCACAGGTGAAGGCGCGACGGCCCGGGGACGGCCCGGGGACGACGACGGCCCCCCACCCGGCGCCGTACGCGCGGGTGGGGGGCCGTTCCGTGCTCGGGCTTACTTCTTGCCCTGGTTCTTGACCGCCTCGATGGCGGCCGCGGCGGCCTCCGCGTCGAGGTAGCGGCCGCCCTTGGCGACGGGCTTGAAGTCGGCGTCCAGCTCGTACACCAGCGGGATGCCGGTCGGGATGTTCAGGCCGGCGATGTCCTCGTCGGAGATGCCGTCGAGGTGCTTGACCAGCGCGCGCAGGCTGTTGCCGTGGGCGGTGACCAGCACGGTCTTGCCGGCGGCGAGGTCCGGGACGATGGCGTCGTACCAGTACGGGAGCATCCGCTCGACGACGTCCTTGAGGCACTCGGTGCGCGGACGCAGCTCGCTCGGGATGTCGGCGTAGCGGGCGTCACCGGCCTGCGAGTACTCGGCGTCGTCGGCGAGCACGGGCGGCGGGGTGTCGTACGAGCGGCGCCACAGCTGGAACTGGTCCTCGCCGAACTCGGCGAGGGTCTGGGCCTTGTCCTTGCCCTGCAGGGCGCCGTAGTGGCGCTCGTTGAGGCGCCAGCTGCGGCTGACCGGGATCCAGTGGCGGTCGGCCTTGTCCAGGGCGATCTGCGAGGTGCGGATCGCGCGGCGCAGCAGCGAGGTGTGCACCACATCGGGGAAGAGGCCCTCGGCGGCGAGGAGCTCGCCGCCACGCGCGGCCTCCTTCTCGCCCTTCTCGTTGAGGTCGACGTCGACCCAACCGGTGAACAGGTTCTTCTGGTTCCACTGGCTCTCGCCGTGGCGGAGCAGGATGAGTCGGTACGTCGTGTCAGCCATGGCCCCCAGCTTAATGGAGCCCGGAAAACCCCTGGCCTGCACCTATCGGCATCGGTAATGTGTGGCGCGCACTTGCGCCTCTTACCTGAAAGCTGGGCGGATCCACCAGCACCGCTCAGCGGACACCTGCCGCCACGGGAGCCCCGACATGCCGATCGCACCCGCCCCGACAGCCCTCGACCGGATGCTCAGAGCGGTGCGGGAGACGATGGGCGGACTGCCCCCGCAGTTCTGGTGGCTCTGGATGTCCACCCTGGTCAACCGGCTGGGCGGGTTCGTGGTCACCTTCCTGTCGCTCTACCTCAGCACCGAGCGGGGCTACCCGCCGTCCTACGCGGGACTGGTCGCGGCCCTCTTCGGACTGGGCTCGGCGATCGCGGCGATCGTCGGCGGGGTGCTGACCGACCGGATCGGGCGCCGGCCTACCCTGCTCGTCGCCCAGGTGGGCACCGCGGTGTTCACGGCGGTGCTCGGGTTCACCGACGGCCAGGTCGCGATCGCCGTGGTGGCCTTCCTGGTCGGCTTCTGCGGCAACGCCTCCCGGCCGGCCACCTCGGCGATCATCGCGGACCTCGTGCCCGAGGCCGACCGGGTCCGCGCGTACTCGCTGAACTACTGGGCGATCAACATCGGCTTCGGCGTCTCGGCGGCCGCCGCCGGTCTGGTCGCCGCGCACGGCTACCTGCTGCTGTTCCTGCTGGACGCGCTCTCCACGCTGATCTGCGCCGTGGTGGTCTTCGTCCGGATCCCCGAGACCAGGCCCGAGGTCCCGGCCGCCCGGGCCGAGCGGAGGGAGCCCGAGGTCGGGCTGGCGACGGTCTTCCGCGACACCCGCTTCATGGCCCTGGTCTGGCTCACCCTGCTGCTCGCCCTGGTCGCCCAGCAGGGCAGCACCACGCTCGCCGTCGACATGGGCCGGCACGGTATCTCGCCCGGCCAGTACGGGGTGCTGATCGGCCTCAACGGACTGCTGATCGTGGTGCTGCAGATCCCGCTGACCCGGTGGATGGACGGCCGCAGCCGCTCGGGCCTGCTGGTCGCCAGCGCGCTGTTCATGGGGTGGGGCTTCGGGCTGACCGCGCTCGCCGGGTCGTCCGCCTGGTTCTACGCGCTCACCATCGTGATCTGGACGGTCGGCGAGATCCTCAACGCGCCGACCATGATGAGCCTGGTCTCGGAGCTGTCGCCGACCCACGCCCGCGGGCGCTACCAGGGCGTCTACTCGCTCTCCTGGTCGCTCGCCTCGGTCATCGCGCCGGCGGCGGGCGGGCTGCTGCTGGAGCGCGCGGGCAGCGGGGTCACCTGGGGCGCCTGCGCGGTCCTCGGCACGGTGGCCGCGTTCGGGTTCCTGCTGCTGGGGCGGCGGACGGGGGACGGGGCGCGCACGCCGGAGCCGGGGGCCGGGGCGGCGGGGGCTCGCACGGCGGACACCGAGGAGGCCGGCGCGACGGAGGGCGAGGTACCGGCCCCGGCCGCGGCGGGCGCCTCCGGTGAGCTCCGGAAGCGGCCCGCCGAGGTGTCCTGAGCGCCGGCGCCGGGCGCTACTGCGCGGTGGGGCCGGCGAGGTGG
The DNA here is from genome assembly GCF_053603215.1 of Kitasatospora sp. NPDC004240. Classification (NCBI taxonomy): domain Bacteria; kingdom Bacillati; phylum Actinomycetota; class Actinomycetes; order Kitasatosporales; family Streptomycetaceae; genus Kitasatospora; species Kitasatospora sp. NPDC004240. The sequence goes on from NZ_JBSGFD010000027.1 coordinate 6,993, forward strand.
GCGAAGGCGGCCAGGTTGCGGGTGGACTCCCCGCGCTTGGTCCGCCACTCCCACTCCCGCCGGATCGCCGAGGCGAAGCCCAGCTCCAGCAGCGTGTTGAACGGCTCGTCGGCGTTGTCCAGCACCGTCCCGAGCAGCCGGTCGACCGCGTCCGGGGTCAGCGCCTCCAGCGGCAGCCGGCCGGCCAGGTAGACGTCGCCGAGCGCGTCGATCGCGTAGGCGACGCCGTACAGCCGGGTGTTGCGCTCCAGCAGCCAGCGGTAGACGGCCTCGTGGTTCTCGTCCGGACGGCGGATCACGAAGGCGTTCACCGAGAGGGTGTGATCGCCCACCCGCAGCGCACAGGTCGTGCTGAGCTTGCGGGTGCCCGGGAGCGTCGCGACCAGCGTGTACGGATCGGTGGTGGCCGGCTCCCAGGCCACCCCGGCCTCGTCCAGGGCGGCGCGCAGGAGGGTCAGGGCCTCGTCCTTGGTGCGGATTGCCATGGGGGTGACGTTACTCGGCGGTACCGGGGGCGCGCAGCAGCGGCCGCCCGGACGGTCCGCGTCGTCGGCGCGCCGGGCCCGGCTCAGGCCAGCAGCAGGCGCGAGCCCGAGAGCCGGCCCGCCGGACGGGCCAGGCTTCCGCCGTACACCTCGGCCGTGGTCGCCGCGGCGGTGTCCCAGCCGAAGCGGGCCGCGTGCCGCGCCGCCGCCTCGCCCTGCCGGGCGGCCAGGCCCGGAGCGGCGTCCAGGTCCGCGTACGGGCGCAGCGCCCGGGCCCAGGCCTGCGGGTCGTGGCCGTGCACCAGCGTGCCCGTGACGCCGTCCTCGACCGCCACCGGCAGGCCGCCGACCGCGGCCGCCACCACCGGGGTGCCGCAGGCCTGCGCCTCCAGTGCCACCAGGCCGAAGGACTCGCTGTACGAGGGCATCACCAGGGCGGTCGCGGCGCGGTACCACTCGGCGAGCAGCTCCTGGCCGACCGGCGGGTGGAAGCGGACCACATCGCCGATGCCCAGCTGGGCGGCGAGCTTGTGCAGGCTCTCCGGCTTGGCCAGCCCGGTGCCGGAGGGGCCGCCGACGACCGGGACGACCAGCTTCTCGCGCAGCCACGGCCGGCGCTCCAGCAGCACGGCGACCGCGCGCAGCAGCACGTCCGGGGCCTTCAGCGGCTGTATTCGGCCGGCGAAGAGCAGTACGGCGGCGTCCTGCGGCAGTCCCAGCCGGGCCCGGGCGTCGCGGCGGGCCCGGGGGCCGCCCGGCCGGAAGACGTCCAGGTTGACGCCGGGGTGGACGACGGCCAGCTGGTCGGGGCGGGCCGAGTAGTGCAGCGCGAGCTCGGCGGCCTCCTCGGAGGTGTTGGCGATCAGCCGGTCCGCGGCCTCGACCACCTGGGTCTCGCCGATCACGCGGGCGGCCGGCTCGGGGGTGTCGCCCTCGGCCAGCGCGGCGTTCTTGACCTTCGCCATGGTGTGCATGGTGTGCACCAGCGGCACCCCCCAGCGCTGCGCGGCCAGCCAGCCGACCTGGCCGGAGAGCCAGTAGTGCGAGTGCACCAGGTCGTAGTGGCCGGGCCGGTGACCCGCCTCGGTGCGCAGCACGGCGTGGGTGAAGGCGCACAGCTGGGCCGGCAGGTCCTCCTTCACCAGGCCCTCGAAGGGGCCGGCGGTCACGTGCCGCACCAGCACCCCGGGAGCCAGCTCGACCGTGGGCGCGTCGTCGGAGCAGATCGCCCGGGTGAACACCTCGACCTCGATGTCGAGCTCGGCCAGGCGCTTGGCCAGCTCCACGATGTAGACGTTCATGCCGCCCGCGTCACCGGTGCCGGGCTGGTGCAGCGGGGAGGTGTGGACGCTGAGCATCGCGATCCGGCGCGGCCGGCGGGCACGGCCGGAGACGAGCGCCTGGAGCCTGCCGCGGACCGGCGCGGGCGAAGCCGACTGGGCACGGCGAACCGAACGGACGGGGTGCTGGATCACCTGGCTGAAGCCTCCTCTGTACTGCTCGTACTGCCGCTCGAACTGCCGGGACGCCGGCCCCTTCCGGCGCCGGCGCTGCCCGCGGTGACCGCGTGCCGCCCCCACCGCCCGCGCCCCGCTGCCCCGGCACGCCGGCGTGGGCCCCGTCCCGGCCCGTGCCACCACCAGTGTCCCAACCACCCGCACACCGGTCGGCATTCCCGCCCGGGCACATGAGCTGGCACACAGCGTGCGGGGGCGGTGGCGCGGCCGTGACGGGGCCGTGGACCGGCTCGGGCGGGCACGGGCCGCGGCGGGCCGCCGCGTACCCTTCTCGGCATGGCCGCCACCTCCGATCCCGCAGCCCCGCCTGCCCGCGGCCGCCCCGACCGCTCCCCCGCCGGCCGCCCGGTGGGCACGGTGACCCGGGGCACCACCAACACCAACCGGCTGCGCCGGATGGACCGCTGGATCGCCCACGCGCTGGGCCCCGCGCTGCGTTCGGCCGACCGGCCGCCGGTGGCCGTCGACCTCGGCTACGGCGCGGCGCCCTGGACGGCGGTCGAGCTGTCCGGGCGGCTGCGCGCCGTACGGCCGGACGTCCGGGTGGTCGGGATCGAGATCGAGCCCGAGCGGGTCGCGGCCGCCCTGCCGTACGCGGTGCCGCCGCTGCTCACCTTCCGGCGCGGCGGCTTCGAGGTCCCGCTCGACGGCGGCGCGCCGGCCCAGCTGATCCGGGCCGCCAACGTGCTGCGGCAGTACGACGAGGCGGCGGTGGCCGGGGTGTGGGCGCGGCTGTGCGGACGGCTGGCGCCGGACGGGCTGCTGGTCGAGGGCACCTGCGACGAGATCGGCCGGCGGCACGTCTGGGTGGCGCTCGGCCCGGAGGGCCCGCGGACGGTCACCTTCGCGGCCCGGCTCGGCGGCCTCGGACAGCCGTCCGACCTGGCCGAACGGCTGCCGAAGGCGCTCATCCACCACAACGTGCCGGGCCGCCCGGTGCACGCCTTCCTGACCGACTTCGACCGGGCCTGGGCCGCCGCCGCGCCGTACGGGGCGTTCGGCGCGCGGCAGCGCTGGGTGGCCGCCTGCACGGCGCTGGCGGGCAGCTGGCCGCTGGTGGACGCCCGGGGGCGGTGGCGGCACGGCGAGGTCACACTGCCCTGGACGGCGCTGGCCCCGTAGCGGGCGCGCGGGGCCGGGCACGGGGCCGGTGCGCCGGGGCTGGCTCCCGGGACCGCTCCGATCGGGCACGAACGCGAGCGATCGCGGGATTTCACTCGAACGAGTTATCGAATACCTCTGGCGTGTTGACGCCTCGTCACGCCACGATGGGGGCACCCGACCGGTGTCACCACCCACCGCCCGGGCCCCTCCTCGCCCACCGGCCCCACCGGCCCCGCTACCAGCCCTCCTCCAGCTCCCGGTACACCCGCTCGAACACCCCGTACGCCTCCGACCCGAACAACACGAACCGCACCTCGTCCAGCCCCGTCCCCCCGCTCCGCACCGTCTGCGCCACGGTGCCGAGCGCGATCCTGGCCGCGTCGTCCAGCGGCCAGCCGTACACCCCGGCCGACACGGCCGGGAAGGCCACCGTCGCCGCGCCGAGCTCCGTCGCCACCCGGAGCGACTCGCGGTAGCAGGAGGCCAGCAGTCCCGCCCTGTCCTCGTACTCCTCCGCCAGATAGACCGGCCCCACCGTGTGCACCACCCAGCGGGCCGGCAGCCGCCCGGCCGTCGTCGCGACCGCCCTGCCGGTCGGCAGCCCCTTGCCGTAGTGCGAGGCCCGCAGCCTGCGGCACTCGGCCAGGATCTCCGGTCCGCCCCTGCGGTGGATCGCGCCGTCCACCCCGCCGCCGCCCAGCAGCGAACTGTTGGCCGCGTTCACCACCACGTCCACCTGCTGCTGTGTGATGTCACCCTCGACCAGGGTGATGCGCACCACCATGATCAACCCCCTTTCCCGGGCCCGCCCTCCGCGGGCCGCACAGGTCGCGCATACCCGTCCACCACGCCGCCACCGGCGTGGCAATAGCCACAACGGTGCCGGTCGGCCAGAGAAATCCCCGGAGATCACGTTATGGTCGCGAGAAGTTCCCCGACACGCGGTGCCAGGCGGGCACTGCGCACGGACTCCGGCCGTTACGCAGTCGGGGAAAGGGAGGACCATCCGATGCCCGCAACGGGAGACGGGCGGGCACCAGGTGCCGCGGACCTGCCGGGCGCCGAGGGCGGCGCCCCCGTAGGCCGTGCCCGGAACCGGTCCGGTCCGGCGGAACGCCCGAGCGGCCTCGTCGCGGCGGCTCCCCCGATACCTCACCCCCGGTCCGACCTCGGGCGTTCCGGGGCCGGTCCCGGCAACCCGATCGCGACCGCCCCGACGCTGCCCGGCATCGACGCCGTCGCCGACGGCCGGGCGACCGCCGGTCTCTCCACCGGCCCCGCCCCCGCCCCGCTCAAGCTGCTGGTGATCGAGGACGACGCCTCGGACGTCCAGCTGATCAGGGACGCGGTGGCCGACAGCGGCACCTCGATCGAGATCCACTGGGCCCGCGGCCTGGAGCAGGCCGGCGAGCTGCTCGCCCCCGTGCCCGCGTGGAACAGGCGCAGCCGCCCGCGCGGCGGCGACTTCAGCTGCGTGCTGCTCGACCTGGCCGCACCCGCCGACCTGCCGCACCCGTCCGACCCCTCCGACGGCCTGGAGGGGCTGCACGAGCTGCTGCGCCGGGCCCCGCACACGGCGGTGGTGGTGCTCACCGACGCGGGCGGCGCCGAGCTGGGCGCCGCCGCGGTGGCCGCCGGCGCCCAGGACTTCCTGATCAAGAACGAGACGGACGGCCCGCTGCTCGCCCGTGCCCTGCGGTACGCCGTGGAGCGCAAGCGGGCCGACGAGTCGCAGCGCCGCCTGGTCGAGGCCGAACTGCGCGGCCAGGAGAACGCCCGCCTCCAGCGCCACCTGCTGCCGACCCCGCTGCTCGACGGCGCCGACCTCTCCTTCACCCGGCGCTACCGTCCCGGCCGACGGCGGGCCCTGCTCGGCGGCGACTTCTACGACGCCGTCCGCACCGACGACGGCGCCGTGCACGTGGTCATCGGCGACGTCTGCGGCCACGGTCCCGACGAGGCCGCCCTCGGGGTGGCCCTCCGGATAGCGTGGCGGACCCTGGTCTTCGCGGGCCTCACCGGCGAGGCACTGCTGACCACCCTCCAGCACGTCCTGGAGCACGAGCGGCGCAGCGACGAGATCTTCGCGACCCTCTGCATGCTGGTCATCGAGCCCTCCGGCGCCACCGGCGGGCACCACCCTGCCGACGGCGCCGCCGGCGACGGTCCGGCCGGGGACGGTGCGGCCGGGGAGGATCCGGACGGCGTCGAGTACGCCCGGCTCTACCTCGCCGGGCACCCGGCCCCGCTGCTGCTCGGCCCCGGCCACCGGCCCGCCCTCCTGCCGGCCGACCTGGCCGGTCCGGCCCTGGGCCTGATCCCCTGCGACGACTGCCAGGCCGCCTGGCCCGCCCGGCGGATCGAGCTCCACCCCGGCTGGCGGCTGCTGCTCTACACCGACGGGCTGATCGAGGGCCGGGTCGGCGCCGGGTCGCGCCGGCTCGGACAGGACGGACTGGCCGAGCTGATCGGCGACCACCAGTCCTCCGGGCTGACCCGGGGCCGCCTGGTGGACAGCGCGATCGCCGAGGTCGAGGAGCTGAACGGCGGCGCGCTCACGGACGACGTCGCGGTGCTGCTCCTCGAACGCAACCCGGTCCAGCTGCTGCTGGGCTGACCGCTGCCGGGCCGACCACGACCGGACGGAGCGCCGCCGGTCCGGTCGCCGCCGGACCGGCCAGCGCCGGGCCGGGCCCGGGAACGGCCGAGGGCTCCGGTTCGCACCGGAGCCCTGCGGCGGAGGGCCGGGAACCCCCGGCCGGACGGTTCGTCACCAGGGGCCGTACGGACCCATGTTGCGCCGGTCGTCGCGGCTCCCGCCACGGCCGGTCAGCTGCTGGATCGCCGGCTTGACGTCCACCATGTAGACGATCGAGGCGACCAGGCCGGCCAGGGTCAGGAAGCTGTAGAGGAAGTTCGCCCCGAAGAGCATGTCGAGGCCGAAGGAGATCCCGAGGACGATCAGCCAGAACGGCTTGGTCTTCTTGTCCGCCGCCCGGTAGGCGGCCTCCGGGCGCACCGCGGCGTCCACGAAGGCGTACGCCTTGAAGCCCAGGATCGCGACGGCCAGCCACCAGAACGGGTTGAGGTACTGGAGGCTCAGGATCTGCCCCATTCCGCCCATCACGATCTCCTCTGCTTCTCAACTCCGGTCGGCTGCGGCCGACCGCCATCCTGGCACGCCGGGCCACCGGCGAAAGTGTCAACGTACCGGGCCCACCGGATGTGCCCCGGACGGCCGCCGCCGAACCGCCTACTCCGCGACGAGCTCCGGCCGCACGTCCTGCGCCGACGCGTCCGGGCCCTCATCGGCGCGCCCGCGCTCCACGACGCCCTTGCCGCGCTCGGCCAGCTCGTCGTACGCCTCCTTGGCCTTCACGGCCAGCTCGACGGCCCGGCCCACCTGCTGAAGGGCGAAGGTCTGCGCCTTCTCCTGCAGCACCTTGAGGTCGGCCGGCAGGGTGGCCACGCTGTCCGCGACCTTGGTCTGCGCCTCCTGCAGCCTGGCCGCGGCCTTCTCCTGGGTGCCCTTGCGGTCGGCCGCCATGGCCTCGACCTTGCCCGGCACCTCGCGCAGCTTCGCGTAGGCGAGGTCCCCGGCGCCGGCGAGGGCGTAGAACGGGGTCGGGTCGCTCAGGGTCTTCTTGATCTCGTCGGTGATCGGCATGACCGGTCCTCCCGGTGGCTAGGTGTTTCTGGTCCGGGTCCGCGGATGGCGTCCACGGGGGATGTCTGCGGGCGGTGACTGCGGGTGGTGACTACGGGTGGTGACTACGGGCGGTCGGAGTCCACCCGGTCCCGCGATCCGGCTGCGGCACCCTCGGCGGAGCCCCCCGCGGCGGCGGTGCCGTCGGAGGTCGCTCCCTCGGTCGTGGTCCCCTTGGCCGCGTTCTCCTTGAGGAAGGCCTCGTAGACCGCGAGCAGCGCGTGCTTCTGCTGCTCGTTGATCAGCGGATCGGCCAGGATCGCGGCCCGCAGACCCGGGCCCTCGACCCGTCGCTCCTCCAGGATCCCGGCCTGGACGTACAGCGTCTCCGCCGAGATCCGCAGCGCCTTGGCGATCTGCTGCAGGATCTCCGCACTCGGCTTGCGCAATCCTCGCTCGATCTGGCTGAGATACGGATTGGACACGCCTGCGGCCTCCGCCAGCTGCCGCAACGAGTACCGCGCGTTGCGCCGCTGCTCGCGGATGTACTCGCCCAGCGAGCCGACGTTCAGTGAGGCCATGCCACCAGACTGCAACACCCTGCTTGCAATTGCAAGCAGGGTGCTAGCGGGAGCAATCACGGTCGGGCCCGGGCGAATGGGGTGCGGCCCGGGCCCGACCGATCAGGTGGATCGGATCAGGCGGGTCGAGTCAGGTGGATCGGATCCGGGCCGGATCGGGCGAGTCGGATCGGGCAGGCCGGGTCAGGGGCGGCTCCGGGAACGGCTCGGGGAGCGGATCAGGCGGGGAGGCGGACCGGCATGAGGATCGAGAAGCTGCCCGCCCGGTCGGCGGAGCGGATGGCGAGGGGGGCGATCGGGCCGCCGAGTTCGAGGACCAGCTGGCCGGTGGCGCCGGTCCCGGCGTCCGGGCCGGCCTGGACGGCCTCCAGCAGGAAGTCCCGGTTGACCGCGACCTGCAGGGTGTCCGCCGGCACGTCCTCCGCGGCCACGAGGAGCGCGCCCTCCGGGGTCACGGACAGCACGGTGATCTCGGCCTCGGCCCCGTGCGGCCCGGACGGCAGGGTGCGGGTGGCCCCGGACTCCACCGCCCGGCGGAGGTCGGCGGCCGGCAGGCCCACCCGGTGGAGCGGTTCCAGCCGGACCAGGGCGCGGTAGTCGGGGTAGTCCTGGTCCACGGTGGCGCCCTCGATCCGGTGGCCGCCGGTCTCCACCCGGACCAGTCCGCCGGCGAGGGTCACCGCCGCCTCCTCGGCGCCCGCGCCGAGCAGTGCCCGGATGCCGTCGACGAGCGGGGTCGGGACGACGGCCCCGCCGAACGGCGCACCGCCACCCGCCCCGGCGCCGGCGGTCCCCGAGTCGGCGGTCCCGGCACCGACCGGCAGTTCGGCCAGCGCCATCCGGTAGCGGTCGGTGGCGACCAGGCGCAGCACCGCGGCGCCACCCTCCCCCTCCCGGTCCAGGTCGAACAGCACGCCGGCCAGCACCGGGCGCTCGGCGTCGTCCGAGACGGCGAAGCGGACCGCGTCCAGGGCGGCGGCCAGCTCCCGGGCCGGGACGGTGAGGCGCAGTTCGTTCGGGGTGGTGCCCATTGGGTTCTCCCTCTGGTCGATGAGTGCTCGGATGAAGGAGATCTCCCTGCGGGCGTCGGTCAGCCCGTCCTCCAGCCGGCGCAGGTGCGTGTCGATCACCCGCTGGGCCGTCCCGGAGCCGGGGGCCGCGCCGAGCACCTCCCGGATGCCGGCGAGCGGCAGCCCGACCCGGCGCAGGCGGCAGAGCAGCCGGGCGTCGGCGAGCTGCCGCGGCCCGTACCAGCGGTAGCCGGTCTGCGGGTCGACCCAGGCGGGGGCGAGCACACCGGCGCCGTCGTAGAACCTCAGGGCGCTGACGCCGAGTCCGCTGTCGCGGGCGAGTTCACCGATGCTGCGCAGGTCGTTCTCCATGTCCGGTGACTCTGGTGCCTCGACCAGGTCGAGGGTCAACCCGGAGGTCGGGGCCGCCGGTCGGGGCGGGCGGGCAGGTGTGGGGGCTCAATCGCGGAAGGCGTCGTACGCGGGTGCGAGCAGGACGGCCAGGTCGCGGCCCCGGACGGTGATCCCGGACGGGCCGAGGCGCCGCAGGGACGACTCCTCGGGCCCGGCACCGCCGCCACCGCCGTCACTGTCATCGTCACCGTCACCGACGTAACCGCCGCCGTCGCCACCACGCAGGGTGAAGTCGCCGCGCCAGTAGTCCGCCACCGTGACCGGGTCGGCGCTCCCGCCGGTCCCCCCGGCCGGGTCCTGCGCACCGCCGCTCATCGTGCCTCCTCCTCCGCCACCGCGTCCTGTGCCAGGGTGACCAGCTCGCGCAGCGCCTCGGCGGGCAGGTCGGTGAACCAGTGCTCCCCCTCGCCCACCACCGCCTCGGCCAGCGCCCGTTTCGCGTCGAGCAGTTCGGCGATCCGCTCCTCCACCGTGCCGACGCAGACCAGCCGCCGGACCTGGACGTCCCGGCGCTGGCCGATCCGGAACGCCCGGTCGGTGGCCTGCTCCTCGACGGCCGGGTTCCACCAGCGGTCGAGGTGGATCACCTGGTTGGCGGCGGTCAGGTTGAGGCCGGTCCCGCCGGCCCGCAGCGAGAGCAGGAACACCCGCGGCCCGTCCGGGGACTGGAAGCGCGCGACGAGCTCCTCGCGGCGCGCCCGGGACATCCCGCCGTGCAGGAAGAGCACCTCCTCGCCCAGCCGCCGGGCCAGGTGCGGCCGCAGCATCGCGCCGAACTCCGCGTACTGGGTGAACACCAGGGCCCGGTCGCCCTCCGCGAGCGCCTCCGCGAGGATCTCCTCCAGCCGCGCCACCTTGCCCGACCGTTCCCCCAACGCCGAACCGTCGTGCAGCAGTTGGGCGGGATGGTTGCAGACCTGCTTGAGCTTGCCGATCGCCGCCAGCACCGTGCCGCGACGCTCCACGCCCTTGACGCCCCCCACCCGCCGCAGCAGGTCCGCGACCACCGCCTGGTAGAGGCCGGCCTGTTCGGCGGTCAGGTTGCACCAGACGGTCATCTCCTGCTTGGCGGGCAGCTCGGCCGCCACCAGCGGGTCGGACTTCAGCCGGCGCAGCACGAACGGGCCCGTGCGGCGCTGGAGTTCGGCGGTCAGCTCGGCGCTGCGGTGCAGCTCCACCGGGATCGCGTACCGCTCCTTGAACCGCTCCGCCGAGCCGAACAGGCCCGGGTTGGCGAAGTCCAGGACGGAGTGCAGCTCGGCGAGCCGGTTCTCCACCGGGGTGCCGGTCAGGGCGATCCGGTGGACGGTGACCGGCAGCGCGCGGATCGCCCGGGACTGCGCGGTGCCGAGGTTCTTGACCTGCTGCGCCTCGTCGGCGATCACCCGCCGCCAGCGGATCCCGCGCAGCGCCGCCAGATCGCGCTGGACCAGGCCGTAGGTGGTGATGACCAGGTCCACCGTGCCCGCCAGCCCGCGCAGCCGGTCCGCGTCGACCCGGCCGGCGCCGTGGTGGACGTACAGCCGCAGCCCGGGGGCGAAGCGCTCGGCCTCCCGCTGCCAGTTGCCGACCAGGGACATCGGGCAGACCAGCAGGTTGGGCCCGGGGGCGTGCTCGGCCCGCTCGACGGCGAGCAGGGCGAGGGTCTGCACCGTCTTGCCGAGCCCCATGTCGTCGGCCAGCACCCCGCCGAGCCCGAGCGCGGCGAGCGTCCGCAGCCAGGCCAGCCCCCGCTCCTGGTACGGGCGCAGCGTGGTGCCGAAGTCCGCGGGGAGGCGGTCGCGGGCGGGTGCGGCGGCGGCGCGGCCGGCCAGCAGGTCGCCGAGCGGCCCGTCCGCGCGAACGGCGGTGACCGGCAGGCCGGCGACGGTGGCGCCGGGGTCGACGGCCAGTCGCAGCACCTCGGCGGTGGACAGGACGCCGTCCCGGTGGTGGGCGAGGAAGGCGAGGGCGGCGGCGATCTGCGCCGGGTCGGCCTCCAGCCACCGGCCTCGGATCCGCACCAGCCCCTGCTTGGCGGCGGCCAGGTCGGCCAGCTCCTCCTCGGTGAGCGGGTCGCCGTCCTCGCCCAGGGCCGCCTGCCAGCGGAAGTCCACCACGGCGTCGCGGTCCACCTGGCTGGTGATCGCCAGGGTGCCGGGGGCGGGCTGGCCGGAGGCGACGTGCAGGGCGAGCCCGAGCCGGGGGCGGCGGCGCCACCAGGCGGGCAGGAGGACGCCGAAGCCGTCCTCGGCGAGGGCGGGGGCCGCGTCGCGCAGGAACTCCAGGGCCCCGGCGCGGTCGAGCGGGAGGACGGCGGGGCGGGGGCGGCGGCGCAGTCCGTCCAGCGCCGGGAACCGGTGGGCGGCGCGGGAGATCTCGGTGGCGAGCACGTCGAGGACGGCCGCGGGGTCGTCGGCGGAGGCACCGCCACCGTCCGCGGCTTCCTCTCCGCCTCTGCCTCCGGCCCCGGTCGCCGTGCGGGCGAGCGCCGCGAGGGCGGGGCCTCCGGCGTGCAGGTCGGCGGCGCGGACGAGCAGTGAGAGCTCGTCCACGGCCTGAAGGAGGAGTTCGAGCTGCCAGTGGTCATCCGAGGGCTGCCCCACCGGGTCGTCCGGGTCGGGCCCCAGCGGCTCGACCAGCCGGAAGCAGAGCCGCACCCAGGGCGAGGCCGGCGCCGCCGCGGCGTACCAGTCGGCGAGCCGCCGTCGGAACGCGGCGAAGGCGCGCGCCTCCTCGGACACCTCGGCCTCCCCCGCCCCGGCGAGTGCCGTGCGCGAGAAGTCGGACCCGTCGACTTCCTGTGCTGCGGCGTCCGGTGCAGCGGCGTCCTGTGCGACGGCGTCCGGTGCTACGGCATCCTGCGCACCGGATTCCCGCCCGGCGGCCAGCCGGGCGTCCGGGGTGGTGAGGGCGGCGAGCCAGCGTTCGGGGACGGCCGGGTGGGCGGTGGCGGGCCGGAGCAGCGGCGGCGCGTCGGCGAGGGCGGTCCGGGCCTCGGCGTCGACCAGGGCGGCGAGGGCGGCCTCGATCAGGTCCTCGCCGGTACGGCGGGCGGCGGGCCGGTCGGGGAGCCGCTCCCCCAGCAGGACCGGCGGGCAGCCGGTGGCGAGGGCGGCGGCCTCGCGGCGTTCGGACGGCCCGGGGTCGGGCCGCCACCGGGCGCACGGTCCGCCGTCCTCGACCACCGCCACCGGCAGCAGCCGCCCCCGGCCGACCAGCCGCCAGGCGAGGTCGTGGACGGCGGTGAGCCAGCGCAGCGAGGAGCCGTACGCGACGTCGACCCGCCCGGTGCCGGGCAGGTCGGCCCCGGTCACGGCCCAGTGCGGGTCGAACACCTCGCCGAGCAGCTGGGCCGCCTCGGCCGGATCGAAGAGCAGGGCCGGCACCCGCCAGGGCACCAGGGTCGCGGCGGCGCGCGGCGCGGTGAGCGGGAGGTCGGGCGAGGGGGCGGGCAGCCCGGCGACGGTGGGCAGCGACAGGGTGGCCCAGCGCTCGGGCGCCCGGCCGGCCAGCCAGCCGAGGCCCGGACCGATACCGGCCAGCAGGGCCGCCACCCGCTCGGCCGGGCAGGCGTACGGGTGGGCGCGCGGGGCGGGGCGGTCGGCGTGCGGGGCGGGGCGGTCGACGCGCGGGGCGCCGTCCGGGAGCTCCCGGGTGCCGTCCTCCGCCCAGAGCGCCAGCCGCCCGTCGGCGCGCCAGAGCGCGTGCAGGGCGTACATGGGCGGGCCTCCCGGTCCGGGGCGGAGCTGGTCGGGGCGAGCGGGGTTCGGGCTCCTGCAGCGTATCCACCGCCTCCGACGAAACGGTTCGCCGGCCGAAGCGGCCGGGGCGGCGGCGCCCCTCCGAACGGGCGGTTTCCGGGGGCTCCCGGGAGACACCCACCCGCCATGGTTGAACTTTGAACGAAACGGGTCTACAGTGGAGCCAACAAGTTGAAGCCTAAACAACCGGCTTCGGACCCGAGGAGGAGCCATGGGCATCTTCAACCGCACCAAGACCGCCACCGCCGCCACCGTCGACACCGCCACCGCGACCCCCGCCGGCCCCGACCTGGCCCACCTCACCGGCGACTGGGCCATCGACACCACCCACAGCGAGGTCGGCTTCTCGGTCCGCCACGCGATGGTCACCAACGTCAAGGGCCGCTTCACCGAGTACGACGGCAAGCTGTTCCTGGACGGCACCACGCCGGCCAACTCCACCGCCGAGCTGGTGATCAAGGTGGCGAGCATCGACACCAACCAGACCCAGCGCGACGCCCACCTGCGCACCGGCGACTTCTTCGCCGCCGAGACCTACCCGGAGATCCGCTTCCGCTCCACCTCCGCCGAGCGGCTGCGCGAGGACTCGTACCGGATGTCCGGCGAGCTGACGATCAAGGACACCACCCGCCCGATCGTCCTCGACCTGGACTACACCGGCAGCGCCACCGACGCGTACGGCGCCGAGCGGGTCGGCTTCGAGGGCACGGCCGTCCTCGACCGCACCGACTGGGGCCTGACCTACAACGCCGCACTGGAGACCGGCGGCGTGCTGATCGGCGAGAAGGTCAAGCTCAGCTTCGACATCTCCGCCGTCAAGGCGGCCTGACCCGGCCGAGCACCCGGCACGGCCCTGCCGTGCCCCCGGACCTCCTCCCCTGCCGACCCCCGAGCGGCAGGGGCGGAGCCGTACCCGTCCCCAACACCGCCCGCCCGCCGGCGATTCCGCGTCCGGCCCGCCCTCCCCCGGTTCACCCGCCCGGCGGTCCGGGCCCGCCTCCCCGGCTCACCCGCCCAGCAGCGCCGCGTCCTCCGCCGGCAGCCAGCTGCCCGTCGGACGGCTCAACCAGCGCTCCTCCGCGCCGAGTTCGGCGGCCGCCGTACGCAGCGCGGTCAGCCCCGGGTGCCGCATGCCCGGGCGGTGGACCAGGCTGACCAGGCTGAGCGGCACCGGGTCGACCAGCGGCACGGTCACCGCGCCGGGGATCGCCGGGCCGCCGGTGCTGGTCAGCATCGGGTCGCCGTGCCGGGCGAGGTAGCGCGCGGTCTCGTCCACCCCGATCGGCGGCACGTACGGCGCGGCCGGGGTGAGCCCGTGCTCGCGCAGCAGCCGCAGGCCGAGGTCGGCCCACTCGGTGGTCGCCGGGTTGCCCGCGCAGACGTCGACGGGGTGGCCGGCCAGCTCGGCGAGCCGCAGGACCGGGCGCCCGGCCAGCGGATGGGTGGCCGCCATCATCACCGCGACCTGTTCCAGCCGCACCGGCACCTGGACGAGCCGGGCGCGGACGGAGGCCTCCAGTCCGGCGAAGCGGCCCAGCGAGGCGTCGACCCGGTGGGCGAGGAGTTCACCGGCCGCCGCCGAGAGGCCGCCGAGGAAGCGGGCCAGGATGTCGCCCTCCGGCCAGCCGGCGCGGGCCCGTTCGAGCAGCCGGCCGGTGGTCAGGTCGGGGCCGGTGACGTCGCTGTTGACGTCCAGCAGCAGCGGGCGGTGGCCGGCGCTGCCGAGGAGCTCGTCGTGCAGGGCCAGCAGTTGGCGCGCGCCGGGGAGCAGCCGGGTGCCGGCCGGGGTGAGCTCGACGCTGCGGGTGGTCCGGACGAACAGCGCCTCGCCGAACGTGACCTCCAGCGAGCGGATGTCGCGGCTGAGCGCCTGCTGGGCGATGTGCAGGCGTTCGGCGGCGCGGCCGAAGTGCAGGGTGTCGGCGACGGCGACGAAACCGCGCAGCAGACGGGGGTGCAGGTCACGGGGCATGGACGAAGATTAACAACAGGCTGTTGTCAGTACGGCGAAACAGGTGTTGGACCGGAGGCGGAGCGTCCGGCCAGGCTGGTGACATCCCCCTTCGATCACGGAACCGGAGTCCCATGCCCGCCTCGTACCGCCGGCTGTTCACCGTGCCCGGCGCCGCCGCCTTCACGCTCGCCGGACTGCTCGCCCGGATCGCGCTGTCGATGTCCGGCGTCGCACTGGTGGTGCTGATCTCCGACCGGCGCGGCTCCTACGCGCTGGCCGGCACGGTCGCCGCCGCCGGGCTGGTCACCGGCGCGATCGGCATGCCGCTGATCGGCCGCCTGGTCGACCGGTACGGGCAGGCCCGGGTCACCGTACCGGCCGTGCTCTACAACGCCGTACCGCTCACCGGCCTGCTGGTCTGCGTCCGGACCGGCGCGCCCGACTGGGCGCTCCACCTCTGCTGGGCGGCCTGCGCCGGCACACCGAACCTCGGCGGCATGGCCCGGGCCCGCTGGGCGCACCTCCTGAGGGACGACCCGGCCGCCCGACACCTCGCCAACTCCCTGGAGCAGGCGCTGGACGAGCTGTGCTTCATGGCCGGCCCGGTGCTGGCGATGGTGCTCTGCACCACGCTGGCCCCCGAGGCCGGGCTGATCGCCGCCGGCACCTTCGGCACCCTCGGCACGCTGCTGTTCGCCGCCCAGCGCCGTACCGAACCCCCGCTCGCCCCGGCGGCGGCGGCCGTCCGCCACGGCTCGCCTCTGCGGGTGCCCGGACTGCGGGTGCTGACGGCCGCCTTCCTGGCCACCGGGCTGCTGTTCGGCTCGCTGGAGGTCACCACCCTCGCGTACGCCGACGCGCTGGGCCACCGCCCGGCGGCGGGCGGGCTGCTGGCGCTGGTCGCGGGCGGCTCCTGCGCGGCCGGGCTGCTCTTCGGACTGCTGCGACCGCGCCGGGCCCCGGGCACCCGCTTCCTGCTGGGGGTCGGGGCGATGGCCGGGCTGCTGCTCCTGCCGCTCGCGGTCGGACTGAGCGGGGCCGGGGTCGCCGTCCTCGGCGTGGTGCTGTTCACGGCCGGTCTCGGCACCGCGCCGACCATGGTCACCGGGATGACGCTGGTCCAGGAGCTGCTGCCGCAGCGGCAGTTGAACGAGGGCATGGCCGTCGCGGTGTCCGGCATCCTGGTCGGCCTCTCGGTGGGCGCCGCCCTCGGCGGGGCCGTCGCCGAGCACGCCGCGCCCGGCACCGGCTACTGGCTCCCCGCCGGCGCCGCCTGGCTCGCCCTGCTGATCGCCCTCGCCGGCCGCCGGCACCTGAAGACGGCCGGCGACGGGCGGATCACGGCGGGCGGCGGCCGCACCACCGCCGGCGACCCGGCCCCGGCCAACACCGCCCCCGCAGGTGCCCCGGCCCCGGCCGGCACCGCAGGGGCTCCCGGCCGGCACGGAAAATCCGGACAGCCTGTCGGTGCCGCCCGCTAGCGTGGCGCCATGGAGACCAGCGGCACCGGCGTCCGGTACCTGCGCGGCGACGCCACCTCCCCCCAGGCCAAGGGGCCCAAGGTGATCGCGCACATCTGCAACGACCTGGGCGGCTGGGGTAAGGGGTTCGTGCTGGCGCTGTCCCGGCGCTGGCCCGGGCCGGAGGCCGAGTACCGGCGGTGGCACCGCGAGCGGGCGGACAACGACTTCGGCCTGGGCGCGCTCCAGCTGGTGCGGGTCGAGCCGGACGTCTGGGTGGCGAACCTGGTCGGCCAGCGCGGCATCCGCACCGGCCGCTCCTCCGGCGTGCCGGTGCGGTACGAGGCCATCGACCGCGGACTGGGGACGCTGGCCGGGCACGCGCTCGACCTCGGCGCCTCCGTCCACATGCCGCGCATCGGCTGCGGCCTGGCCGGCGGACGCTGGGACCGCGTCGAACCGCTGGTCACCTCCCGCCTGACGGCCCGTGGGGTGCCGGTCACGGTGTACGACCACGACTGACCTCCACGACCTCCACGGGCGCGCCCCGTGCGGCCCCCCGGAACCCGCTCAGGAATGCCAGGTGTACTCGTACTCCGGCAGCGTGTGCCCGCCGGGGAAGACGCCCTCGCGCTCATCGGTGCGACGGCCGCCCTCGCGCTCGTAGAAGGCGACCGCCCGGGTGTTGTCGCGCAGCACCTCCAGGTAGAGGTCGGCGCCGGGGTGCCGGCGGGCGACGTGCGCCCGGGCCTCGGCCAGCAGCGCGCGGCCCACGCCCCCGCCGGTACGGCCGGGCCGCACGTGCAGGTTGTCGAGCAGCACCCGCCCGTCCTGCTGCGGGACGAGGTAGGCGAAGCCGACCGGCCCGTCGGCCTCCGCGCCGGGCGCCTCGGCGATCAGCAGCTCGGGCGTGTTGGCGGGCTCCCCGTAGTCGGCGTCCAGCCGCAGGCCCCACAGCTCGCGGCGCTCCTCGACGAGCCCGTCGCCGAGCGCCTGCTCCGGGACGATGCCGGCGTACGCGGTACGCCAGCTGACGGCGTGCAGGTCGGCGACGGCCTCGGTGTCGCGGGCCGTGCCACGGCGGATGACGATGTCGGGGGCGATCATGTGACGAGCCTCCCACAGATTCGACTTGAACGCGTTCAAGTAGGACCGCTACAGTCATGCCCATGCTTTTGAACGCGTTCGAAAGGATCGGGGGCGGCGCGGCGGCACCGGATGCGGAGGGGGCATCCGGTGCCGCGCGCACCGACACCGCGTGGACCTGACGCCGGCACCGGGAGGGACCGGTGCGGGCGACGAAGGGGCCGGCGCCGACAGCGGCTCCGGCTAGGCTCGGACCGTGGACGACGTGGCACCGACGAACGACACGAACAACGCACCCGGCGCGGGCGGCACGCCCCCGGGGGCCGTGACCGACGCGAGCGCCCCCGGGGGCGTGCCGACGGCGGCCGGCGAGGGGCGCGGCAGCCGTGCCAAGCCGAAGACGGACAAGAGCGAGCAGACCCGCGCGCTGATCCTGGAGACGGCCATGCGGCTGTTCCAGGAACGCGGGTACGACAAGACCACGATGCGCGCCATCGCCACCGAGGCGGGCGTCTCGGTCGGGAACGCCTACTACTACTTCGCGGCGAAGGAATTCCTGATCCAGGGGTTCTACGACCGGATGACGTACGACCACGCGGCCGACGCCCGGATCCGCATGGCGCACACGCGGGATTTCGGTGAGCGCCTGGAGATCGCCCTGGTCTCCTGGCTCGACACGGCCGCGCCGTACCACGAGTTCGCCGCGCAGTTCTTCCGCACGGCCGCCGACCCGAACAGCTCGCTGAGCCCGTTCTCCAACGAGTCCCACCCCGCCCGGGCCACCGCCGTGGAGCTCTTCCGGGAGGTCCTCCAGGGGTCCGATCTGGCGCCGAAGCTGGACGCCGAGCTGGTCGACCTGCTACCCGACGTGCTCTGGCTGCACCTCATGATCGTGGTCCTCTACTGGGTCTTCGACCGGACCCCGGACACGGAGCGGACGCGGGAGTTCGTCCGCCGGTCGACCCCCATGGCCGCCCGGGTGATCAACCTTTCGCGCTACCGGGTGTTCCGCCCGATCGTCCGGGACGCCAAGGGCCTCATCCAGGATTTCATCCTGCCCACCATCGGGAAGACGGCCGTCAAGTAAGCCGTCAAGTAACCGACCGCACGGGGCCACGACGCCGTCGGGGCCGGCCGTCCGGGGAGGACGACCGGCCCCGACGGCGGGACGCGGATCAGAAGCTGTCCGGGTTCCACCCGAGCAGCGGGGTGCGCAGCAGGAGGTCGGCGGACGCCACGGCGCCGGGGCGCAGCTCGGTGACCAGGCCGGCCGCGGTCAGCCGGGGCAGGGTCTCGCCGCCCAGGTAGAGGGCGCCGAGGGCGCCGGCGTCCAGGGCGAGGTCGGCCGGGTCGGTGGTCGGGGTGCAGCGGCCGGTACCGTCCGCGGCGACCTCCAGGGCCCAGCGGCCGGCGGCGGGGCCGGCGGGGTCGTCGACGTCCAGCACGACCCGGCCCGGGAGGCCGTAGGTGCGGGCGCCGAAGGCGGCGGGCACGTCGAGCACCCGCAGCCACATGAAGTCGGCGTTGTCCACGTACGGGGTGGCGGCGCGCGGGTCCTGCAGCAGCAGCGGCAGCGGGTCGTCCGGGCCGATGTTCTCGACGACGACCTCGCGCACCCAGTCGACGGAGAGCAGGAAGCCCCACAGCGCGTTGGCCGTGGGCCGGTCGAGGGCCAGGAAGTCGACGACGGTGAGGGTGCAGTTGGGGTAGCTGCCGTCCCAGTCGTCGTTGATCCGGTAGACGGCCAGGCCGGTGACGGTGCCCCCGGCGTCGCGGTGGACGGCGGCGAAGGGCTCCTTCCAGTCGAAGCCCGGCACCTGGACCTCGCCGGTGGAGCGCTTCCACCAGAGCTCGTCGCGGGCCAGCGCGCCGGGCTGGGTGAGCCGCCAGCGGTCGTGCAGCTCGGGGCCGAGCTTGCGCAGCTCCGCCATGGTGACGAGGTCGATCCGGCCGCCGGGCGGGGTGGGCAGGCCCTCGCGCAGGCCGCGGGTGCGCGCCAGTTTGACGGTCCAGCCGTGGCCGCGGGTGGCGGGGCCGAAGCCGTACCGGCCGTAGATGTTGTACTCGGCCGCGATCAGGACGGCGACCGGCAGGCCGCGCTCCCGGGCGGCGGCGAGGTCGTGGCGCATCATCCGGCTGAGCAGTCCGCGTCGGCGGTGGGTGGCGGTCACGGTGACGCTGGTGATCGCGTTGGCCCGGACGGTGGCGCCACCGGGGACGGTCAGCTCGACGTCGAAGCTGCGGTAGGTGGCGACGTGGCGGTCACCGTCGACCGCCGCGAGCAGGCGCCCCGGCCGGTACTGCATGCGGCGGTAGTCGGCGGCGCTCTCGACGTGCGAGCGCAGGAACCCGAAGGCCAGGGCGCGGTCCCAGTCCGCGACCTCGTCCTCGCGGATGGCGCGGATCTCGACGCCGTCGACGGTGTCGACGAGGCCGGTGCGGCCGTCGGCGGGGTCGGTGCGGTCGGCAGTGGGGCCGGTGCGATCGGCACCCCTGTCGGCGTGGCCGGTGCGGTCGACGTGGCCGGTGGAGTCGTTCGAGCGGTCGTCGCCCGGATCGCGGGTTTCGCCCACTTTGTCGTTGCCCATTGGGCCACCGTACGACCGGCTCCCCCCGATGGCATCCGATTTTCCGGTGGCGGACGAACGACCTGGTCAGGCCGGCTCCGGGGCCCTGAGCGGGAGGCCTCCCGCCCCCGCCGGGCCCCGGGCGCCGTGCAGGGGAGGACCTACCGGTGGATCCTCGGCGTCCGGTGCCGCAGGTGCGGGTGGCGGTCCGTCCGGCGCTCCAGGCCGGTCGGCCGCACCGCGTACGTCCGGACCCGGCCCGCCCGGACCGTGCGGCCGCGCAGCTCGGCCGCCAGGCCCTGGCGGTCCCGGCCGGGCACCGGGGACGCGAGCCGGACGGCCTCGTGGGCGACCGTCCCGCCTCCGGCCGGGGAGGCCGCCGCCGAACGGCGGTCGGCGAGCCGGGCGGAGCGGCGGGCGAGCGCCCGGGCGGTGTGGGCGTCCAGGTGGGCGGTGGCCCGGGCGGCCATCCGCTCGGCGACCCGGTGGGCGGCCGGGTGGTTGGCCGGGACCTTGTCCGGGGCCCCGGCGATCAGGTCGAAGAGCCAGGTACGGGCCCGGTCGGCGCGCTGGTGCAGCCGGCGCTCGCGCCGCAGGGCGCGGGCCCGGCGGCGCGGGCGGTCGGCGTACCGCCAGCGTGCCCAGGGGCTGCTGGGGCGGGCCAGCCGGATGGCGCCGATCCAGGAGAGGCCGGGCACCATGATGCCCAGCAGGCCGGTCCACACCTTGCCCTTGACCAGGGCGATGATCGAGACCAGCGCGTTCACCGAGATCACCGCGACCAGGCCCCAGCGGGTCTCCTGGCTGGGCACCACCCCGAGCGGCACGTACCCGGTGAGCAGCAGCGCGGTGAACAGGATGCCGAGGATCACCGCGTCCACCGATTTGCGGCCCTGCGCGGACCAGTAGACGTCGTCCAGGTGCAGGATCAGCGCGAACTCGTCCAGCACCAGCCCGCAGCCGATGCCGAAGCAGAGGCCGAACAGGTCGATCCACGGGTGCCCGCCGCCGGTGGCGAACACCCCGAGGCCGCCCAGCAGCAGGAAGCCCAGGCCGAACACCATGTGGTGGATGTGCAGGCCGCCGGGGGTGATGTTGCCGGGCCACCAGCGCACCTTGGCCCGGATCATCCGGACGCTGAACCGGATGCAGACGAAGGACGTGATGAACCCGATCAACAGGAGGAACAGCGGCTGCTTGTTGGCCGCGATGATGTGCTCGCGGTAGCCCTCCAGCAGTGGGGTCAGCATGGGTCTTACCTTCGTTCCTGGTACTGCGTCCTGCCTGCCCCGACATGGCCGGGGGCCGACGGCGGTCCCACCTGCGGACCCCGCCGGGCACAACGCGCGGTCAGAAGCCCCGGGTGCGCTTGGCCGCCCGTCTGGGGACGGCCGGGTGGGGCGAGGGCCGGCCGGCGACGCCCGGCACCCTCATGAACAGACGGGCGACCTCGCCCCCGAGGTTGACCCCGATCGCCAGCGCCAGGGCGATCGCCGCGGCCCGGGTGATCTGCACCAGTCCGCCGCTGGCGTGGCCCTGGGCGAAGGAGAGCATGCCGAGGTACAGCGCCGAGCCCGGCATCAGCGGGCCGATCGCGGCCGTCACGTACGGCAGTGCCGAGGCGTTGCGGTAACGGGCCGTCAGCTGGCCGAAGAGGCCGACCAGGCCGGCCGCCACACCGGTGGCGACGATCGGGGAGGCGTTCGCGTTGTACACCAGCGCGCCGTAGCTGGACCAGCCGACGGCGCTGTTCAGGGTGACCAGCGCCAGGCTGCGGCGGTCGGTCTGCAGCAGCATCGCGAAGGCCAGGGTCAGCACCATCGCGGCGACCAGCTGGACCGGCGGGTAGTTGACGCCCACCAGGCTCTCGTCCGGGGTGAGCTTGGCGTTGAAGCCGACCCCCAGGTAGAGAATCAGCATCACACCGATCACGATGCCCGCGACCAGGTAGATCACCTCCAGCAGCCGGGCCGCGGCGGTGATGTAGAAGCCCGTCAGGCCGTCCTGCACCGCGGCCACCAGGGCCCGTCCGGGCAGCAGCGCGAACAGGCCGCCGGTGATCACCACCGAACCGCGCAGGCCCAGGTCGTTGAAGGAGAGCACGATGCCGGAGACGCCGGCGGGCATCGCCGCCAGGACGAACTGGTAGAACTCGGGCAGCCCGCGCCGGGCCACCCAGGAGGCCAGCCGGTCGCCGAGGACGGCCGCGATGAAGGCGCTGACGAACACCAGCCACGCCTTGTCGTCCAGCCTCCCGCCGACCAGGAAGGTCGCCGCGCCGGCCAGCAGCCCGGTGTTCAGCGCGAGCAGCCAGACCGGGTACGGGTGACGGTTGCGGCGGATCGCGGCCAGCCGGCGGTACGCGTCGTTGACCGTGACCCGCTCGGAGGTGATGTCGGCGACCAGCTCGTGGACGGCGCTCAGCCGGGTGTAGTCCGAGGTGCGGCGGCGCACCACCCGGTCCGCGGTGACCGGCGGCTCCACCAGCGAGGGCTGGTGCGAGATGCCGATCAGGGTGAAGGTGACCTGCGGCTCGCAGCGGTCCAGCCCGTACGCGTGGGCGATGCCGAGCATCGCCGCCTCGACG
Organism: Kitasatospora sp. NPDC004240; assembly: GCF_053603215.1. NCBI lineage: Bacteria > Bacillati > Actinomycetota > Actinomycetes > Kitasatosporales > Streptomycetaceae > Kitasatospora > Kitasatospora sp. NPDC004240. The sequence continues at coordinate 29,147 of NZ_JBSGFD010000027.1, forward strand.
TCCTCGGCGGCCTCGCCGCTGGCCAGCATCAGCTCGCCGATGCGCAGCGTGAGGTCCAGGATGCGCGGCACGTTGCGGGCGGCGGAGGGGTGCAGCTCGCGGGCGGTGCGTTCGAAGGCCGGGCGCTCGGACATCGGGGTGCGCAGCAGGGTGCGCATCCGGTCCGGCCAGGGCGCCTCGCCGGGCGCGCCGGCCCGCAGGGTGGGGACGGCGATGCCGTTCGGCGGGGTGTAGCCGGCGGCCCGCCACTCCTCGGGGGTCAGGGTGTCCTCGGCGACCGAACGGCGCCGGGGCGCGGATGCGCCGGGCCCCGCGTCGGCGGGCGCCTCGGGCCGGGGCCCGGCGGACGGCCGGGGTTCGGCATAGGCGCGGGGTTCGGCGTACGGCCAAGGCCCGGCGGACGCGCGGGGCTCGGAATCGGGCTCGGGCTCGGGCGTGAACTCGGGGCCCAGCAGGCCCCTGGTGGGCGTCAGCGGCGGGGTCGGCGGGACGTCGGCGGTGGGCTCGACGGGCGGCGCCGGGTGGCCGGGCAGACCCTCGGTGGGCGGTGCGTCGGCGGGGAGGACGGGACGGTCCGACCCCGTCCGGCGTGCCTGCCGGGCCGCTCCGCCGCCCCTGGCCCGCTTGCCCGCACCCGGCCGGCCCCGCTTAGGCACTTCCCGCTCCTCGCCGCCCCTGGTCGGCGCCGGTCCAGCCGGGCCGCCGTTCGCTCTCCGGATACACCTTGCCTGATCGAACAGCCGAACGCACATGTACGGGACGGCGGACGGGCGTCACGGCGGACGCCTCCCCGGCGCGGTCGACCGGGCGAGAGCGCCGGGGGCACCGGAAGGGCGGAGGCGGCGGTCCCGGTCGGCGCGCGGCCGGGGCCCGGACGGCGCGAGCGGTGCGGGCGGCTAGCGGGCGCGGTGCCGGGCGGTGGAGGCCGGGGCGGAGCGGCGGGCCCGGAGGAGTTCGATCGCGACCGGGACCACCGAGAGCAGCACGATGCCGACCAGGATCGCCTCGATGTTGTCCCGGACGAAGGGGATCCGGCCGAGGAAGTAGCCGAGCACCGTGACGCCGGCACCCCAGAGCACGCCGCCGACGAGGTTGAAGACGACGAAGGTGCGGTAGTTCATCCGGCTCACCCCGGCCACGATCGGGGTGAAGGTGCGCACGATCGGCACGAAGCGGGCCAGCACGATGGCCTTGGGCCCGTGCCGGTCGAAGAAGCCGGCGGCCTTCTCCACGTTCTCCTGCTTGAACAGCCGCGAGTCCGGCCGCTTGAACAGGCTCGGCCCGACCTTGCGGCCGAAGAGGTAGCCGACCTGGTCACCCGCCACCGCGGCGGCCACGATCAGCGCGCAGACCAGCCAGAGCGGCTGGTGCAGGTAGGTTCCGCCGGCGACCAGCAGGCCCGTGGTGAAGAGCAGGGAGTCCCCGGGGAGGAAGAAGCCGATCAGCAGACCGGACTCGGCGAACACGATGGCCAGGATGCCGATCAGCCCGAAGGTGGAGATCAGGGTGGTCGGATCGAGCCAGGACGGGCCGAGGGCGAGGCTGGTCACGGGTGGACACTCCTGGAAGGTCGACTCTTGGCAATGAAACAGTAAAGCATTCACCAAGAGACTCCCGAACCGGCCTCCCGCCCACCCCTTCCGAGGACGCGACGGCCCCGGCGGGAGGTTCCCGCCGGGGCCGGTACGACCGCGTCAGAGCCCGTAGCGCTCCGTGATCTCCTCGTGCCGCGCCACGTCCGTACCCGCCGCGCGGGCCAGGTCCGGCCAGGCGAGCGGGTGCGCCCAGCCCCCGGTGAGCCGGAGCAGCAGGGCGTCCGCCTCCTCGGCCTTGGCGGTGGGCGGCACACCGAGGGCGGCGTACACGCCGGGCAGCATGCCGTCCTCCTCGGCCGGGTCGGTGATGCTGTACTGATCGCCGCTGTACACCCAGACCGCGAAGCCGGCCTCGCGCAGCTCCGCGCGGAACGCCGACCAGGCCTCCGGGCCGGGCCAGCAGCCGTCGATCCAGTAGGTGGTGTAGCCGGCCGGGTCGAGCAGGGTGAGCAGCTCGAAGACCGGCCGCCAGGCGCGGCGCTCCTCCTCCGGGGCGTCCTCGGCCGGCGGCTCCTCCAGCAGGGCCGGGGAGAAGACCACCAGGTCGTGGTGGTTGAGCGCCAGGTCGTCGCCGGTCACCGGGTAGATCCGGGCGGTGGCCGGGCCGGTGCGCAGGGCCGGCAGGTCGGCGGTGGCGCCGCTCTCGCGGGTGGCCCGGATCGTGACCACCTGCCACTCCTCCTCCACCGGGCCCTCGTCCTCGTCGAACTCGATGCCCAGCAGCGCGCCGGTGGAGCGGACCGCCGGCCAGTCCCGGTTGGCGGTGGCGGCGGTGATCAGGCACCAGAGGTCCCGGTCCTGGACGGTGCGGTACCGCTCGTCCTCCGGCACCGCGTCGGCGGGCAGGGCGTGCTCCAGGATTTCCTGGAGCAGGCGCTGCGCGGTGGCGTGCTCGCCCAGCTCGGTGGCCGCGGTGGCGGCCAGCCGGCGGGTGTTGATCCGCGTCGGGTCCTCGTCGAGCAGGGCGGAGGTGTGCTCCAGCACCTCGGACCAGCGGCTCTCGGCGGCGGCCCAGCGGGCCCGCACCCAATGCGCCTCGGCCGGGTCGTCCGCGGCCAGCCGGTCGGCGAGCCGGCGGACGCCCTCGCCGTCCCGGGCCTCGATCAGCATCGCGGCGAGCGTGCCGGTCAGCGCCTCGTCGCCCGGGCAGGTGTCCAGCCGCTCCCAGAGCAGGTCGGTGGCGGCCCGCAGGTGGCCGAGCACGGCCAGCGACCCGGCCAGGTTGAGCAGCAGCAGGGTGGCGCCGTCCTGCTCACCCCGGTACCGGTCCAGGGCGACGGAGAGCAGGTCGGCGCCGGTCTCGGGGGAGATCCGGTCGTCGAGGTGGTCGAGCAGCTCGGCCGGCGGCACCGGCAGCTCCGGCTCGGGCAGCGCCTCGGCGGCGGCCCGCAGCCCGGCGATCCGCTCGGCGACGCCCTCGGTGCGGCGCAGCTGGGCGAGCTTGCGCTCGCCGGTGGCGGCCAGGGTGAGCGCGACCGTGCGGGCGCCGCGCCGTACGGCCAGTCCGCCGGCCCGCAGCAGCAGGTCGACGCAGGGGCGGTGCGAGCCGGCGTCGTCGAGGTAGGCGACCCAGTGGGCGGCGGCCGCGCCGAGGCGGGCGTCGTTCTGCCAGGCGTCGGCGTCGATCAGCAGCTCGACGGTCTGCAGCCAGGTGGCGCGCAGGCTGGGGAACCGCTCGGCCTCCTCGAAGGACGGCAGCTGGGCCAGCGCGTCCTCCGTCCGCCCGGTGCTCGCCAGCGTCCGGGCGCGCACCAGGGCGGCCCAGCGGCGGTCGCTGTCCGCGATCTCCCGGCCGCGGCGGAGCTCGGCCTCCTCGGCGGTGTCCAGCAGGGCGAGCACCTCCTCGTACCGGCCGAGGGCGTGCAGCAGGCCCGCGCGGGCGTGGTGGAAGTGCAGGGAGAGCTCCTCCCCGGCGGCCTGGATACGGGCGGCGGCGGTGTCGAGGTGGGCGAGCGCCTCGGCGGGGCGGTCGTCGTCCTCCAGGGCGTCGGCGTACTCCCGGGAGAGGCAGTCGAAGCAGGCCCGGGCCGGCTCGATCCGCTCCAGGGTCTCGCCGAGCACCGCCAGCCGCTCGGGCACGTAGCCGGGGCCGTCCACCCGGGCGTGGCAGATCGCGAAGTCCTGCACCGTGCAGACGGACTGCGGACAGCCCAGGGTCTCCTCGCGGTGCGCGAACTCCAGCAGCTCGACGGCCTCCGGCAGGGCCTTCTCGCCCTGGTGGCGCTTGTTCAGCAGGTTCTGCAGGCGCCAGTGCCGCAGGTAGACCTCGACCCAGGGCAGGCCGAGGGCGCGGGCGGAGGCGAGCGCCTCGGGGAAGGCCGCGTCGAGCTGCTCGTTGCGGCCCTCGCCGGCGTGACCGGGCAGCTCGTAGATGGCGTCGGCCAGCCGGTGCTGGCCGGACTCGGCGAGCTGCCGGTGGGCGTCACGGACCCAGGCCCAGATGTCGGTGCTCATGCGGTTTCCGTCTCCCCCTGCGGGTGGCGTGTGGTGCTGGTGGACAGTGTGGCGGGTGGTGCTGACAATCCGTCCGGCGGCCGCCGGGCCCGGTCGGTGGGCCCGGTCAGGCCCGGTCAGGCCCGGTCGGTGGGCCCGGTCAGGCCCGGTCGGTGAAGCTGTCGGGGATGTCCGGCAGGCCCGCGGGCAGTGCCGCGGTGAGCGCGGAGACCGCGGTGCCGATGCCGGCCAGGGCGGCGGCGAGCTCCCCGGCGCCGGCGCCGTCGTCCCCGGCCCGGCCGCCGGACCCGCCCGGAGCGGTGGCCGTGGATCCGGCGGAGGCGGCCGCCATGATCACCTTCAGCGAGCGCAGCAGCCCCGCCGCGGTGGCGCTGCCGGTGTGGCCGGAGCGGTACGCGGCGAGCAGGTCCAGGACGGCCGGGCAGGCCAGGTTGAGGTAGAGCCGGGCCCGGACCTCGCCGTCGGTGCGGGCGGTGAACGCCCGGGCGAGGCGCAGCGCGGCGGACGGGATCCGGGCGTCGGCCTGGTCGTCCTCGATCCGCGCCTTGAGCTCGGCCTCCCGGTCGGGCACCAGGACCAGCGGCAGGCCGGGCGGGTCGAAGCGGGCCGGCACCAACTGCTCGCCCGGTCCGGCGAGCGCGCCGGCCAGCCAGGCCCGCTCCTCCTCGGGCAGCGGCCGCTCGGGGTCGCGGAACAGCTCGCGGTTGCCGCTCTCGCTGCCGAGCTCGACGATCCGGCAGTCCCGCAGCTGGGCGTAGCGGCGCAGGAACGGCAGGACGGCGTACCGGTCGCCGCGGGCGATCGGCACCTGCATCGCGCGGTAGAGCATCTCCTCGAAGCCGCCGCCGGTGCCGAGCGCCACGTGCACCGCCCCGCCGCCGGCCGCGCGCAGCGCACCGGCCGTCAGGTCGCCCTGGGAGGTGGGCACCGGGACGTCGTCGGCGAGCAGGGTGAACAGCCGGTCGTCGCAGAGGGCGGCGCCGAGCAGGTCCTGCCCGTGCCGGGAGAGGACGCGGCGCCAGGCGGCGGGGTGCAGCCGCGCGGTCTCGTACAGGCCGTCCACGATCGCGTCGGTGAGGGCCCGCTGGAGGGCCCGGTAGTGCTCGTCGCGCTGGAGGTCCTCGCGGCTGGCGGTGGGGGTGAGCCGGTTGGACTCGACCACGCCGCCGATGAACCCGGCCCAGCTGGGCAGCAGGTCGCGGGCGTCCTCGGCGAGCAGCATGCCGCGCAGGTAGACCGCGAGGTCGCGGTTGTCGCTGCTCCCGTACGTGCCGCCGTCCTGCACCCAGAGCAGGCCCACCGCGTCGGTGCCGCCCTCAACCGGCTCGACCGGGAACGCGGTCAGCGGCTCGAAGCGGCGGCCGAAGGCGCTCGCGAAGCGCATCCGGGCCTCGTGCGGATCGCCCGGGATCCGCTGGCGCCACGGCACCGGGACGTCGTTGACGGGCCGTTCGTCGTCGCCGACGTACACCGGGATCGGCAGCAGGACGCAGTACCGGCCGAGCACCTCGCGCAGCGCCTGCTCGTCGGAGAGGTGGGCGTGCTCGGCCTTGAGCGCCAGCTCGACCACGGTGCCGGGCTGCGGGCGGGCCGGCGCCGGATCGACGCGGTACTGCTCGCCGCCGCGGCTGCGGTAGCGGTGGCCGAGGTGCGGCTCGCGGTGCGAGGTGGTGGTGACGGTGACCTCGTCGGCGACCGAGAAGGCGGACAGGAAACCGAGGCCGAAGGCGCCGATCAGCTCCTGGTTGCCGGTGAGGTCGCGCAGCATCCGGGTGTAGCCGGTGCCGACGGTGGCGAGGTAGGCGTGGATCTCCGGCTCGGTGAGGCCGGCGCCGGTGTCCTCGATGGCGACCGTGCGCCGGACCGCGTCGCCGCGCACCCGGATCAGCCGGGTGTGCTCGCCGTCCGGGTCCTCCAGCAGGCGCCGGGTGTGCGAGTCGTGGGCGTTCTGGACGAGTTCGCGCAGGGCGACCAGCGGGGTGGAGTAGAGGTGGGTGGCGAGGACGTTCACCAGTCCGCCGAGATCGACCTCGGTCGTACGCAGATCCTCGGCGGGCACGGGGTCGGGGCGGAGACCTTCAGACATGAGGCCCCAGTGTGCCAGTGCGACTATCCGCCGACCATTTCTTTCCGGTCCCTTTTCCGGACCCGACCTCCAGTCAACTGCGGATTGACGGCGGGCAGTCGCCCCCTGGGCCGCCCGGGTGAGTCAACCCGACGCCGTACGGGGGAACTTCAGGACCCGGACGTGACCCGTGGCCGGGGCGGGCGTTCCGCTCCCACGTCCGCTTCATGACACCATCGGGCGAATTGCCACCCATTCGGTGGAGTTCGTCCACGGTGCTGGTGAATGCTGTCCGTGCGACGTCAGGCAACGGCACCCCGGAGCGGCCACTCCGACGGGCGCCACCTTCGCACTCCATCACCGGGGAGACCAGCGTGTCCCGTATCCGCACCGCCGCCGCCGTCACCGCCCTCGGGGCGTTCCTGCTCCTGGGCGCCGGCACCGCCCAGGCCGACAACGGCGCGGGCGCCGACCACAACTCCAACAGCGGCGTCGTGAGCACCATCGGCTCCGGGAACATCGTGGGCGGCGTCAACGGCAACGCCGTCGGCACCCAGCAGGCCGCGACCGGCTCCGGGGCGGCCAACCAGAACGGCACCACGGCCGTCGCGGGCAACTCCGGCGGGGTCGGCGCCCTCCAGGGCAACGGGAACCTCGCCGCCGAGGTCTACTACCCGTTCGTCCTCTACTAGGCCCGGCTCGCCCGGGAACGGGGTCCGCCCACCCGGGGACGGGGTCCGCCCGCCCGGGCCGGCGACCCGCCCCGCGCTGGTGGGGCGGGTCGCCGGAGCGGCGCGCGGCGGGCACCCGGACTGTGGACAGGTAAAGCTACCCGCGATTAACTTAGCGGGGCGGTCAGCCGCTCGGCTGGCATCACCTGGCACCACCGAAGGGAGCGCCGCCGTGCGTCGCACCGTGTTCACCGAGGACCACGAGGCGTTCCGGGAGACCATCCGGGACTTCATCGCCAACGAGGTCGTCCCGGTCTACGAGAGCTGGGAGGCCGCCGGCCACCCGCCCCGCGACTTCTACCGCAAGCTCGGCGAGCTGGGCGTCTTCGGCATCGAGGTGCCCGAGGAGTACGGCGGCGCGGGCGAGACCGGCTTCAAGTACCAGGCCGTCATCATGGAGGAGACCGCCCGCGCGGGCGTGAGCTTCGGTTCCTCCGGCGTGCACACCGGCCTGGTGCTGCCGTACCTGATGGAGTACGCCAACGAGGAGCAGAAGCAGCGCTGGCTGCCGCCCTTCGTCTCCGGCGACATGATGACCGCCATCGCGATGACCGAGCCCGGCACCGGCTCCGACCTCGCCGGCATCACCACCACCGCCAAGCTCTCCGAGGACGGCACCCACTACGTCCTCAACGGCGCCAAGACCTTCATCACCGGCGGCGTGGTCGCCGACCTGGTGCTGGTGATCGCCCGCACCTCGCCGTACGACCCCGCGAACCGCCGCGCCGGCCTGTCGATCCTCTGCGTGGACACCACGTCCGAGGGCTACACCGTCGGCCGCAAGCTGGAGAAGATCGGCCTGCGCACCTCCGACACCGCCGAGCTGGCCTTCAGCGACGTCAAGGTGCCGGTCGAGAACCTGCTCGGCGAGGAGGGCAAGGCCTTCTCCTACCTGGCCCACAACCTGGTCCAGGAGCGCCTGGCGATCGCCGTCGGCGCGTACGCGGCCTCGGCGGCGGCGGTGCGCTTCGCCGTCCAGTACACCAAGGACCGCCAGGTCTTCGGCAAGGCCGTCGCCGAGTTCCAGAACACCAAGTTCACGCTGGCCGACTGCCAGGCCCAGGTGATGGCGCAGGAGTCGATGGTCGACCGCGCGCTGGACCTCTACCAGGCCGGCGAGCTGTCGGTCGCGGACGCGGCCGCGGCCAAGCTGTTCACCACCGAGTCGGCCGCCCAGGTCATCGACAAGTGCCTCCAGCTGCACGGCGGCTACGGCTACATCCTGGAGTACCCGATCGCCCGCCTCTACACCGACAACCGGGTCTTCCGGATCTACGGCGGCACCAGCGAGGTCATGCGCAGCATCGTCGCCAAGTCGCTGGGCCTGTAGCCCCGACGGCGCGGCGGTACGGCGCTACGGCGCTACGGCGCTACCGGCAGCATGACGTACGGCGGCGGGCCTCACCCCCACGGGGCCCGCCGCCGTCGTGTGTCCACCGCCGTTCTTCGGCCACCGCCGTTCTTCGGCCACCGGTGCGACCCGGCCGCCGGTACCGCGCGGCCGTACGGCGCGGGCGGGATCAGTTCGGCGAGTTGTGCTCGGCGCGCCAGGCCTCCCAGCCCGCCGTCGAGGCGACCTTGGCCTCGTGCAGGGCCCGGTGGGCCATCTCGGCCGGCGGGCGGTCCATCCGGCGCATCCAGCCCCGGCCGGCCGAGGCCAGTGCCGCGCACACCATCATCGTCCCGGTCAGGCCGCAGAGCGCGCCCACCCCGGTGAGCACCGCGCCGCCGACCAGGAGCGGGCGGTTGACCTGGAAGCCGCTGAAGAAACTGTCAGTGTTCGCCATGCCTCCACCATGGGCGCACTCGGCCCACCTCGCACGTCGAGCGCCCGCCCGATGACGCCTCCCGGGCGACACCCCCGGCGGCACGCGTCCCGGCGCCCGCTCCGGGTGCGCGCGGACCGGCCGTCCGGGACGCTGGGCCCGCGGGCCCGTTCCCGCAGGCCCCGCCGGTCCGGTCGCAGGAGGACGCGCGATGGACGATCTCGAACACCTCGCCGACGAGCACACCGCACTGGCCGCCGCCAGCCCGCACGGGCGCAGCGCCCATCTGGTCCTGCACGACGGCGTCCTGCGCCAGACCGTGATCGCGCTGACCGCGGGCACCGTGCTGGACGAGCACAACGCGCCGACCGCCGCCAGCCTCCAGGTGCTGCGCGGCCGGGTCTCGGTGACCATCGCGGGACGGCGGGAGGAGCTGACGGCGGGCCAGCTGCACCCGCTGCCGCAGGAGCGGCACGGGCTGCTGGCGCACGTCGACTCGGTGGTGCTGCTGACGGCCGTCACCGTCTGAGCGCGGGCGTCACCGGGCCGGGCGCGGGCGTCACCGGGCCGGGCGCGGGCGCGGTACGGCATCGGCGTGGGGTCGCCGTACGGGCACGGGAGTCGCCATCTGAGCCCGGGCCGGGCGTGGGCGTCGTGGGCCGGGCGTGGGCGTCGTGGGCCGCTACGGGTTGAGCACGCTGCCGCCCACCAGCCGCAGCCCGTGCAGCAGGTCGCGGCCGCTCGGCGCGTGCTCCGGGGCGGAGACCCAGAGCGCGGCCAGTCCGGCCAGCAGCGCCTGGTAGAAGGCGCCGCGCGCCAGCTCGTCGTCGTTCTCGGGGACCTCTTCGAGCCCCTGGAACACCGAGGCCAGGCCGAGCCGGGCCTCCTTCTGGGCGTGGCCGAGCATCTCCTTCAGCTCGGGCGCGTGGTCGACCTGGGCGATCGCCTCCAGCTGCGCCGTCCACAGCCCCCGGTTCTCGACGAAGGTCCGCATCACACCGTCCCAGACCGCGATGAAGCGCTCCTCGGGATCGTCCGTGCTCGCGCTCGCCGCGACGACCACCGTGTGCAGCGCGTCACCCCACTCGCCCACCGCCTCGATCAGCGCGGTGTTGAGCAGCGTCTCCTTGGAGCCGAAGTGGTAGCCGATCGCGGCCAGGCTCACCCCGGAGGCGGCGGCGATGTCGCGGGCGGTGGTGCGCCCGTAACCCTTCTCGGCCAGGCAGCGCTTGGCGCCGGTCAGCAGGTCTTCGCGATTTCCCATGACTCCGATGGTACGGAAGATCTGGACGTACGTCTTGCACGAATGTCTCGCACGATCGATTTAGACGCTCGTACTAGACAAACGTCTGACACGAGCGTACGGTTCCACCCATGACCGCAACCAACGGCCTCGCAGGCCGCCGCGAATGGACCGGCCTCGCCGTCCTCCTGCTCCCGACCCTCGTCGTCGCGATGGACATGGGCGTCCTCTTCTTCGCCGTCCCCTACATCTCCACCACCCTGGCGCCGAGCGGCACCGAGCAGCTGTGGATCATGGACATGTACTCGTTCCTGCTGGCCGGGCTGCTGATCACGATGGGCGCCCTGGGTGACCGGATCGGCCGCCGCCGGCTGCTGATGATCGGCGCCGCCGGGTTCATCGGCGCCTCGGCGCTCGCCGCCTACGCCGACAGCGCGGCCCAGCTGATCGCCGCCCGCGCCCTGCTCGGCGTCGCCGGCGCGACCGTGATGCCCTCGACCCTCGCGCTGATCCGCAACATGTTCCACGACCCCAAGCAGCGTCAGATCGCCCTCGGCGCCTGGGGCGGCGTCCTCACCGCCGGCGCCACCCTCGGCCCGGTCGTCGGCGGCCTGCTGCTGCACTGGTTCTGGTGGGGCGCGGCCTTCCTGGTCTCCATCCCCGTGATGCTGCTGGTCCTGGCCGCCGCGCCCGCCCTGCTCCCCGAGTACCGCTCCGCCACCCGCCGGGGCAGCTTCGACCTGGCCGGTGCCGCCCTCTCGCTGGCCGCGATCCTGCCGGTCGTCTACGGCATCAAGACCCTGTCGGTCGAGGGCTGGAGCGTGCTGCCCGCCGCCGCGATCCCGGCCGGCCTGCTGATCGCCGCCGCCTTCGTGTGGCGCCAGCGCACCGCCGCCGACCCGCTGCTCGACCTGAGCCTGTTCCGGATCCGCACCTTCAGCGGGGCGATCACCGTCAACACCATCGCGATGTTCGCGATGATGGGCTTCACCCTCTTCACCTCGCAGTACCTGCAGCTGGTCAAGGGCATGAGCCCGCTGGAGGCCTCGCTCTGGGCACTGGTCCCGAGCGTGGGCGTCGGCGCCGCGGTCGGCATCAGCGGCGCCCTGGCCGGCAAGGTCCGCCCGGCGGTGCTGATGGCCGGTGGCTTCCTGATCGGCGCGACCGGCTTCGCGATGATGACCCAGGTCGGCGTGCACTCCCCGCTCGCCCTGATCCTCACCGCCGCCGGTGTGCTGGCGGCCGGCACGGTCGGCACCATGACCCTGACCGCCGAGATGGTCGTCTCCGCCGCCCCCGCCGAACGGGCCGGCGCCGCCTCCGCCACCTCGGAGACCGCCGTCGAGCTCGGCAGCTCCCTCGGCATCGCCCTGCTCGGCGCGGCCGGCGCCGCGGTCTACCGCGACCGGCTGGACGGCACCCTCCCGGCCGGTCTGGACGGCGGGGCCGCCGCCACCGCGCAGGACACCCTCGGCGGTGCGGCCACCGTCGCCGCCCACCTCCCCGGCCGGCTCGGCACCGACCTGCTGGAGAGCGCCCGGCTCGCCTTCACCGACGGCCTGCACGTGGCCGCCGTGGTCGGCCTGGTCTTCACCCTGGGCGCCGCCGCCCTGGCCTACGGGCTGATGCGGCACCTGCCGGCCCAGGCCCCGGCCTCGGCCTCGGCCGAGGGGCCGGAGGCGCGCACCGAGCCCGCTGCCGCCTGACGGCGCCCGCAGGAACCGGGGCAGGAGCCCCGGCAGGAGCAGCGCGAGTCATCCGAGAGCCCGGCCCCCGTACCGCGGGGCCGGGCTCTCAGGCGTTCCGGGTTCGCTGGTGCTCCGGGGCCCCGGGTCCGTCGACCGGCGGGCCGCCGACCCGACGGTGGCCGGCCCGGTGTCAGGCGGCCGCCAGCCGGCCCGCGATGGCGGCCGCGAAGGCGTCCGGGTCCTCGAAGGGCAGGGCGTGACCGCCCGGCAGGTCCACGAGTTCGGCACCCGGGACGAGTCGGGCCACCTCGCGCTGGTGGTACGGCGGCACGATCCGGTCGTCCGTCCCGGAGAGGATCACCGTGGGCGCCGTGACCCGCGGAAGCAGTGCGGTGAGGTCGACCTCGGCATCCGCGCGGGCCTGGCGGGCGAACCCCTCCCCCGCTGCGGCCAGCAGCCCGGCGAACCCCTCCGTGGCGGCGGCGAAGTCCGCGGCGTCGCGCGAGCGCCGGGTGTCCTCCGACACCGCGGTCAACTGGAGCAGCCGGGCCAGCAGCTCCGGGTCCTGGTCGAGCAGCCTGGTCCACAGGTCGAACTGGAAGGCCAGATGCGCGTCGGTCCGGGCCCACGGCGCGTGCGCGATCACCGAACGCACCCGTTCCGGACGGGTGGCCGCGACGGCCAGCGCGACCACCGCCCCGAGCGAGTGCCCGACCACGTGGAACTCCGTCAGCCCCGCGTCCTCGGCGGCCGCGAGCACCTGCCCCACCAGCCCCTCGACCCGGATCGGGCCGCCGTCGTCGACCGTGGCCCCGCTGCCGGAGAGGTCCGGCGCGACCACGGTGAAGCGGTCGCCGACCGCCTCGATCAGCGACCCCCAGTTGCCCGGCCCGTCCGCGCCGGTGCCGTGCACCAGGACCAGGCCCGGGCCCTCCCCGGTACGCAGGTAGTTCACGACGCTGGTGCCGGTGGTGACGGTCGGCATGCGGTTCCCCTCCGAAGCTCACGAGGCCCTGCGGATCACCGCGGAGCCATGGCCATCCCCATGGCCAGACAACCATCAATATCCTGATGGCCATCAGAGTATTGATCAACATACGGGTTCTTGCCAAGTCCGCTAGCCTTCGGGCGTGGACACCGAGCAGAGGCTGACCGAGGCCGTCGGCTGGCGCCTGGGCGCCGCCGTCAAGCGCGCCGAGCAGGCCCTCATGACCGAGAAGACCCGGGTGCTGCGGCCGTACGGGCTCACCGTGCCGCAGTACGCGGCGCTGCTCACGCTCTCGCTCGCGTCGGGGATCTCGGGCGCCAAGCTGGCCCGGCTCTGCCTGGTGACGCCGCAGAGCATGACGACCGTGCTGAAGACCCTGGAGTCCCGGGGCCTGATCGAGCGTCGACCCTCCCCCGACCACGCGCAGGTGCTGGTCACCCGGCTGACGGCGGACGGCGAGACGCTGCTGGCGGAGGCCGACACCGCGGCGGCGGCCGTCGAACGGCGACTGTACGAGGCGTACAGCGCGGAGGAACGTGAGCTGCTCGGACGAATGCTCGCGCGGGCCACGGCCGTTCTGGACGGCTCGACGGCGGAAGACTGACGGCTGACGGTCGGCGGATAACGGATGACGGATGGCAACGGGCATTCGCCGGATGACGGTCAGCCGATGACGGATAGCCGATGACGGATGACGGCCGACAGATGTCGACTGACCGCTGACGGCCGGCAGCCGACAGTTGACCGCTGACGGCTGACGGCTGACGGCTGACGGCTGACAGATTCCCAACGGCCCGTCGCCCCCGCACCGGAGCTGCGCCCCCTCCCTGACACCCCTAGGGTCGGTCGCAGACGCGCCTCGATCCGGCGAAGGGCGGTGCGGATGCCACAACCGGACCCGGCCCCACCCCCGGACGGGGAGTCACCCGAGGACGCCGCACGCGGCGTCGGCGAGGAGCCGGACTACCGCTTCTCCCTGGCCAACGAGCGCACCTTCCTGGCCTGGATCCGCACCGCCCTGGGCCTGCTCGCCGGCGGCATCGCCGTCGACCAGCTGACGCCCGGCGTCGCCCCGGCCCCGCTGCGGGCGGCCCTGGCCGTGGTGTGCGCGCTGGGCGGCGCGCTCCTCGGCGCGACGGCGTACCGGCGGTGGCAGCGCGTCGAGCGCGCGATGCGACTGGGCGAACCGTTGCCCCGTACGCCGATGCTGCCCGCGCTGGCGGTGGGGGTGGCCCTGATGGCACTGGTGTTCTGCGGACTGCTCGTCGGGTACGCGAACTGAGCGTGCCGGGCCCGGGCAACGTGGCCCTCGCCACTCTCGTTCTTGCGCCGCCTTGACAACACCTGGTTTTTGACCAGCGTTTCCCGGCCGGTGTATACGTTCGCGGTCACTGGCAGGCATACTGGCCAGGTCGGGCGCTTTGCCCGCCTGTGACTCTAGATGAGAAGGGACCGGTGGCCAGGGATGCTGCGTAACGGTCTTGAGCCCTGGCACATCGTCGTGGTGCTGGCGGTCGTTGTCCTGCTGTTCGGGTCGAAGAAGCTTCCGGAGATGGCCCGCGGCCTCGGCAAGTCGATGCGTATCCTCAAGGCGGAGACCAAGGCTCTGCGCGAGGACGACGCGCCGGCCGAGGGTACCGCGCAGAGCACCGCCGCCGCGCCGGCCGCCGCCGCTCCCCAGCAGCCGGCCGCCGAGCAGCCGCGTCCGGCCGTGACGCCGACCAACATCACCAAGGGCGCCGAGACCCCCCGGTCCACCACCACCGCCTGATCTCTCACCGAAGCCCCCGGTTCCCCGTTCGGCGGAGCCGGGGGCTTCGGCGTTCCCGACTGGCCGTCCCCGATGATCCGTTGTCTCCTGGTTCGCACCGCCCTGTCCGGGCCGCGGGATCCGGACCACCAGGAACCCGGACCACCAGGAACGGAGCGTCGGATGCCGAGCAGCGGCCCGCCCGGGAACGAACCGGCCCGAGAACCGGTCGGCAGGTCGGCCGGCGGATCGGCCGGCGAGCCGAGCCGGAAGCCCGCCGCGACCTCACGCAAGCACCGGGTCCGCTCGCCGTTCGCCGTCCTGCTGGTGGTGCTGGCCTGCCTGCTCACCCCGCTCAGCCTGCTGGCGGTGTGGACGAACTCCGAGATCACCGACACCGACCGGTACGTGGCCACCATGGCCCCGCTCGCCCGGGACCCGGCGGTCCGGGCCGCGGTCACCGACCGGGTGACCGAGGAGGTCATGAAGTACGTCCCGGTCGGTTCGCTGCTCGACGGCATCGCACCCGCTGAGCGGCCCCTGCTGGACTCCCTGCTGGGCACCCTCGACGAGGCGCTGGGCAGCGGCATCGCCGGCTTCGTCCACGACCAGGTCGAGCGGGTGGTGGACAGCGAGGCGTTCACCGGCATCTGGGACGACCTCAACCGTTCGGCGCACGCCGCGGTCACCGAGTCGCCCACCGGCGAGGACGGCGGCGCCGTCCGGATCGAGGGCGACGCCGTGATGCTCGACCTCGCCCCGGTGATCGCCGAGGTCAAGGCCCGGATGGTGGCCGACGGGCTGGCGATCGCCTCGAAGATCCCCGAGGTGCACACCCGGTACACGCTGCTCCGCTCCGACGCCGTCCCCCGGGTCCGGACCGGGTTCCGGCTGCTGGACCTGGCCGGCCTCTGGCTGCCCGTGCTGACCGTGGCCTGTGCGGTGGGCGGGGTGCTGCTGGCCGTACGGCGCCGCCGGGCGACCGTCGCCGTCGCCCTCGGCATGGCCGGCGGGGCGCTGCTGCTGGGGATCGGGCTCACCGTGTTCCGCGCCGTCTACCTGGACGACCTGCCGACCGGCATCGACCGGCCCGCGGCCCTGGTGGTGTACGACACGCTGATCCGCTACCTGCGCTCCGCCGTCCGGGTGACGATCGCACTCGGCCTGCTGGTGGCACTGGGCGCCTGGATCAGCGGAGGCGGGCGGCGGGCCGGGGTGGTCCGGGGCATGTGGCAGTCCGGGCTGGGCGCCGTCCGGCAGACCGCCGAACGGGCGGGGCTTCGGCTCGGGCCGGTCGGGCGCTTCGTCCACCGCTGGCACGTCTGGCTGGGCTGGGCGGCGGTCGCCGGCGCGGCGCTGGCGTTCCTGCTGTGGAGCTACCCGACCGTGCTGGTGACGCTCTGTCTGGCGTTGGCGCTGGTGGCGGTGCTGGCGCTGCTGGAGTTCCTGGACGAACCGGGACCGGGCACGACCGCCGGCTGACCCGGCGGGCCCGGACACTCCCGGCGGGCCCGGACACTCCCGGCGACCCGACGGGAAGTGGAGAGGTAGGCTATCCATATTGCCGGAGGAGGACCTGGAGGAGACCACCGCATGCGCATCGGAGAGCTGAGCAACCGGACCGGCGTGCCCGTCCCGACCATCAAGTACTACCTGCGCGAGGGCCTGCTCCCGGCCGGTGAGCTGACCAGCCCCAACCAGGCCCAGTACGGGGAGACCCACGTCCGCCGGCTGAAGCTGGTCCGGGCGCTGGTCGAGGTCGGCAAGCTCTCCATCGCCGCCGCCCGCGAGGTGCTCGTCTCCATCGACGAACCCGGCATCGAGCTGCACCGGCTGCTGGGCACCGCCCACACCGCCATCGTCCCGCCGGTCACCGCCGACCGGGAGTCGCCCGCCTGGCAGGACGCCCGCCGGTACGCCGACGAGCTGATCGAGCGGCGCGGCTGGCTGGTGGACACGTGCAGCCCGACCCGGGACGCCATCGCCCAGGTGGTGATGACCCAGCGCGACCTCGGCCAGGAGGACCTGCTCCGGCTCAGCGACGCCTACGCCACGGCCGCCGAGCAGTTGGCCGGGGCCGAGGTGGC
Source organism: Kitasatospora sp. NPDC004240 (assembly GCF_053603215.1). Classification (NCBI taxonomy): domain Bacteria; kingdom Bacillati; phylum Actinomycetota; class Actinomycetes; order Kitasatosporales; family Streptomycetaceae; genus Kitasatospora; species Kitasatospora sp. NPDC004240. Next base: position 45,514 of record NZ_JBSGFD010000027.1, read on the forward strand.
CGCCGTGGTGGACCGGGCCGACAACGACGGCCGGGTGGAGGGCGTGGTCCTGGGCACCGTCCTGGGCGAGGCCATGCTCGCCGCGCTGCGACTGGCCGCCCAGGAGAACGCCTCCGCCCAGGCCGCCCACGGCCGGACGGCGGTCGCCGGGGCCCACCCCTCCGCATAGGCCCCGCCCGGGAACCCGCTCCCGCACCCCCCTCCCCGTACGAGCCCCCTCCCCGCACAAGCCCCCGGCCCGCCTGAGTCCCCTCCCCGCACAAGCCGCCCGAACGGCCCAGCCCGTCGGGCGGCGGCCGACGGAGCGCCCCAGGCTGGGCAGGTGAGCCCAGCCACGCCACCGCCGCGCGAAAGCCCCCTACCGAGGACCTGGCTCGGGCTCCTCCTCCTGGTCGCGCTGCTGATGGTCGGTTACTTCACCCTCCCGCTGCGCAGCCTGGGCGACGACCGGCCGGTGCTCAGCTGGCTGATCTTCGCGGCGGCGCTCACCCTGCTGACCGGCCTGCTGCTCAAGCGCATCGCCGACATCCTGACCGGCACCGGCCGGCGGCCCGGCATGTGGCTGGCGTTCCTGATCTGCCTCTCGATGGTGGTCTTCGCGGCCACCTACTACATCCTGGCCGCGCATCCGGGCGAGTTCGACGGCCTCGAAACCCGGCTGGACGCGCTCTACTTCACCCTGGTCACGATGTCGACCATCGGGTACGGGGACATCACCCCGGCCGCCCAGTCCACCCGGCTGGTGGTGATGCTCCAGATCGTCTACAACTTCGTCTTCCTGGCGGCCGCCGCCGGCACCCTGACCAACCAGCTGCGCAGCGGCGTCGCCCGACGGGTGTCCCGGCAGCAGCCCGCCAAGGACACGGACCCGCCGCCGGAGCCCGGCCCGGCACCCGGCGGCTGAGCCCGGTACCCATCAGCGACACCCGACGGCTGAGCACCGGTCACATCGGCGCCAGCAGCCGCGTCTCGGCGGCCGGCACGCCCTTGGCCCACCAGTGGTCGTAGCGGCGGTAGGCCGCCGGGTCGCGGTCGGCGAGGAGCGCCGCCAGCGAACCGGCCTCGGCGGCGAGCCCCTCCCAGGCCGCCTCCGGCAGCGGGTGGAACGCGGTCGCCTCGATGCCGCCGTCGACGACCCGCCAGACCCCGGCGACCAGGCCGTCGACCAGCAGGGTGGGCAGCACGTCGCCGTTCACCCGGGTGACCGACTTGCGGTAGGCGGGCGGTGTGAGGCGGCCGCGGTCGGCGTGGGCGAGCAGGACGCTGTCCCACATCGCCATCAGCCGGGGCGGGGCCGGGGTGTCGCCGTCCGGGCGCGGTGCGCCGGGGAGGTCGTACAGCACCGTGCCGTCCGGGCCCTCCAGCCGTTCCAGCCCGTCGGCGAGCGACTCGACCGCCGTCCTGACCCGGGCCCGCTGGACCAGGGCGAACTGCGCCATGTCCGCCACCGAGGCGGGCCCGAAGCCCTCCAGGTAGCGGCGGATCAGGGTCGGCAACGCCCCGGCGGCGGCCTCGGCGGTCAGCTCGGGCTCCGGATCGGCCACGACGTACGAGGTCCTGGTCCCGTACGACCACGGGCCGCCGGTGGGCGCGTGCCACAGCGGCGCGTACTGCCGCAGCAGCCGCTGCGCCGCCACGGGCACCGGCGCGCCGAGCCGCCGCTCCAGCCAGTCGCCCAGTTCGGCGGCGGCGCGCGGGCGGTCGGCGTACGCGAGGAGCTCGGGCAGCAGTGCGCGGGCGTCGTCCGGGGTGAGACCGGAGGCGGTGAACCGCGGGTCGCCGATCCGGGAGCCGCGCAGCGTCGGTTCGACGGCCTCGCGGAAGGCCCGGTAGTCGTCGGCGTGGACCAGGTGCAGGGTGATCCGCATCAGCGTGGACCTGACCGCCGACCGGTCGGCGAGCGCCGCGTCCAGGTCGGCCGGGTCGAAGCCCTCGATCCGGTTCCACAGTGCCAGGTACGGCGACGCCGGCTGCTGCGCCTGCACGGCGACCACCCGGCGCAGCGCCCGCCCGACGTCCAGGCGCTCCCGGCCGAGCAGCAGCTGACGGGCGAGCGTGGCCCGGTTGAGCTCCTTCGCGGTGATCGTCATGCCGGGATTCTCCCCCGGCGCGCCGACAGCCGGCCGGGGCTTCCCGGAACCCGCACGGCCGCGCTCAGCCGCGCCCAGCACTCAGCACTCAGCCACGCCCAGCGCTCAGTCGTGCTGGTCGGCGGACTTCTCGACGGTGTTGATCAGCGTGGAGAGGCGGTTCTGCCAGGCCTGGGCGGTCCGCTCGTCCACGGCGTGCTTCTTGGCGAGGTCCTTGACGACGCGTTGGGCGTTGCGCAGTTCCCGTTCGGCGGCCTCGGGCTGGTCGTCCTTGAGGCGGTCGATCGCCTCGCCGAGCATCCGGACGACCTCGGCGTGGCGTTCCTGATCCTTGGCGGGCTGGGTCTGCGCGACGGTCTGCCGGAAGGCCGCGATGGCGGCGGCCGGGTCCTTGGGGTTGGCGGGGGTGGTCGCGGGCGCGGTGGGCGTCGCGGCCGGGGTGCTCGCGGCGGCGGTGGGCGTCGCCGCCGGGGTGGCGCCGGGCGCGGCGGTGGCGGTGGCGCTCGGCCGGGGCGCGGCGGCGTCGGCGGGCGGCTCGTCGAAGGCGGTGAGGCCGAGCACCGCGGCCCCGGCGATTCCGACCAGGCCGAGCGCCCCGAGCAGCAGCGGCTTGCGCCGGCTCTCCCGGACGGGCCCGTCGTACCCACGGTCGTACCCGCTCCCGTCCTGACCGCCGTACCCGCTCCCGTCCTGACCGCCGTACCCGGCCCGGTCGAACCCGCGCGGCCCGGTCGGGGGCAGCGGCGGGAGCAGGCTGGTGCGCTGCGGCTCGACGAAGACCGCGGCGGGCACCGGCGGCAGCATCTGGGTGGGGGCGGCCGCGCCGGCGAGCAGTTCGCTGGTGCGGTCGGGGACGGCCGAGGCCGGCACGGTGGCGACCAGCTGGGCCTGCGCGTGGGCGGCGGTGGCGGGCCGGTGGCCGGGGTTCTTGGCGAGCAGCCGCAGCACCACGGAGTCGACTGCGGCGGACAGCCCCGGGCGGACCACGGACGGCGGCACCGGGTGCTCGTTGACGTGTTTGGCGGCGATCTCCACCGGGCTGTCGGCGACGAACGGCTGCGCGCCGGTGAGCATCTCGTACAGCACGCAGCCGACCGAGTAGAGGTCGCTGCGGGCGTCGAGCGGGGCGGCGGTGGCCTGCTCGGGCGAGAGGTAGGCGGCCGTGCCGACCACCATCGCGGTCCGGGTGAGGTTCTCGGAGGAGCCGGCCCGGGCGATGCCGAAGTCGACGACCTTCACTCCCCCGTCGTCGGTGATCATGATGTTGCCCGGCTTGACGTCCCGGTGGACCAGCCCGGCGGTGTGCGCGACCTCCAGTCCCTCGCAGACCGCCGCCGCGATGCCGATCGCCCGTTCCACGGGCAGCGCGCCCTGCCGGGCGAGCAGGGCGGCCAGCGACTGCCCCTGCACCAGCTCCATGACGATGTACGGCGAGCCCTCGTCGACGCCGGAGTCGAAGACTGTGACGATCCGCGGGTGGACCAGCATCGCGGCGTGCTGGGCCTCCTGGCCGAAGCGCTCGGCGAAGCGCGGGTCGTCGGCGAGGCCGCCGTCGAGCACCTTGACGGCGACCTGGCGGCCCAGCACGTGGTCGAAGCCGCGCCAGACCGTCGCCATACCGCCGACGCCGAGTATCTCGACGAGCTCGTACCGGCCGTTCAGCGCGCGTCCGATCACTGGAACCGCTCCCCTCACATGCGGCGCCCAGGGCTTTGGGCGGCCTCGTGCACCTGTGCACGATAGCCGTCCGCGTCCCCGGGCCCGTCCGGGGCGGTCACCACCGGCACCACCGGCACCTGCAGCGAGCCGTAGCGCTGCATCCGCTGCCAGCGCAGCCGGGAGCCGGCCAGCGCGGTGACCACCGACTGGATCACCACCAGGTACATCAGCTGGCGGTAGACGAACTGCTGGAGCGGCAGCGACCACAGCGGCCCCAGCCGCTCGCGGTCGAGCCGGAACGCGTACACGCCCATGCCGACCTGGACCAGCAGGAACGCCGCCCAGAGGCCGACGATCCGGACCGGGTCGAGGAAGACCAGACCGTACAGCGCGAAGACGTCCACGACCGGGGCGAGCAGCGGCAGCAGCACCTGGAACATCAGCAGGTAGCCGAGTCCGCGCCGGCCCAGCTTGCCCGCCTGGCCGCCCTGGCGCAGCGCGCCGCGGTGCTTCCACATCGCCTGGAGGGTGCCGTAGCACCAGCGGTAGCGCTGACGCCACAGCGCGGAGAGCGAGGCGGGCGCCTCGGTCCAGGCCTTGGCCTTCTCCTCGTAGACGACCCGCCAGCCGTCGCGGCACAGGGCCATGGTGAGGTCGGTGTCCTCGGCGAGGGTCTCCTCGCCGACCCCGCCGACCGCGAGCACGGCCGAGCGGCGGAAGGCGCCGACCGCGCCGGGGACGGTGGGCATGCACTCGGCGAGGTCGAAGAGCCGGCGGTCCAGGTTGAACCCGACCACGTACTCGATGTGCTGCCAGCGGCCCAGCAGGCCACCCCGGTTGACCACCTTGGCGTTGCCGGAGACCGCGCCGACCGCCGGGTCGGCGAAGGGCTGCACCAGCATCCGGACGGCGTCGGGCTCGAAGACGGTGTCGCCGTCGACCATCACCAGCAGCTCCGCGCGGGCGGCGGCGATGCCGGTGTTGAGGGCGGCGGGCTTGCCGGCGTTCTCCTGCCGGATCACCCTGACGTACGGCAGGGCGAGCGATTCCACCAGGTCGGCGGTGCCGTCGGTGGAGCCGTCGTCGACCACGATGACCTCGACCGGGTGGTCGGAGGCGAGCAGCGAGCGGACGGCGGCCTCGATGCCGGCCGTCTCGTTGTAGGCGGGCACGATCACGCTGACCGGTTCGGTGACCGGCGGGCCCCAGGCGCGGCGGCGCAGCCGCTTGTGCCGGCGGGCGGCGACCAGGACGGCGACGGCGCGCAGGACGGCGACCGCGCCGGCCGCCCAGAGCAGCCAGCCGAGCACGGCCAGCGTCCGGTCGCCGGCCCACAGCACGCCGATCAGGGCCAGGCCCTGCCAGTGCTCGGCGGCGCTCGCCGGGTGGACCGGGTCGGGCAGGCCGACCGACTCGCTGACGGTGGTGAACCGCATGCCCCGGGCCTTGAGCTCGGGCAGCAGCCGGTCGAGGGCCGCGACGGTCTCCCAGCGGTTGCCGCCGGCGTCGTGCAGCAGCACGATCTGGCCCTGGTCGCCCCGGCCGGCGGTGGCCGCCTCCACGATCCGGTCGACGCCGGGGCGGCGCCAGTCCTGGCTGTCCAGCGTGGTGAGCACGGTGAGGTAGCCCTCCCGCCCGGCCTGCTGGACGGCGGCCCAGCCGGGGTCGTCCAGGCCCTGGGCGGTGGACGAGTACGGCGGGCGCAGCAGCGAGCTGGTCACGCCCGCGGCGCCGGCCAGGGCCAGCTGGCTCTCGCGCAGCTCCAGCGAGCGGCGCCACTCGGGGAGCTGGCCGAGGTCGGCGTGGGTGAAGGTGTGCACGCCGACCTGGTGGCCCTCGTCGATCATCCGGCGGACCAGCTCGGGGTGGGCGGCGACCTCGGTGCCCACCACGAAGAAGGTGGCGCGCACCTGGTTGCGGCGCAGGGTGTCCAGGACCTCGGCGGTCCAGCGCGGGTCGGGGCCGTCGTCGAAGGTGAGCGCGACGGTGCCGGGTGCGGGCGCGGCGGTGCGCGGCGACGGGCCGGAGGCGTCGATCACCGGACCGCCCTCGGCGACCTGGGCCGGGACGGTGCCGGAGGAGGCCGGGGCGTCGGTGGCGTCGGGCCGGTGGTCGTACAGGTGCTGGGTGTAGCCCTGGAGCAGCAGGGCGGCGGAGAGCGTGAGCAGCAGGGCGGTGAGCAGCAGCCAGTGGGTGCGCACCGGGCCCTGGCGGACGACTCCGCGCCGGCCGCGGCGCTCGCCGCGCGGGCCGCCCGGCGTACGGTCGGCGGTGCGGGTGGGGCGTGCCGGGGCACGGCGACGGCGGGATGCGCTCACAGGACGGCCTCGGCGGGGGTTCAGGGCTGACGGCGGCGGGACGGAACGGGTACGGGCGGAGTCGGCGGCCTACGCGGTGGGCTTGGTCGGCTTGTTGCCGGAGTTGCCCGGCGGGTCGGTGGGCCGGCCGTGGCCGGGGGTCGCGTTGCCGTTCCCGTTGCCGTTGCCCGGGGTGGGGACGGCGGTCGGCGGCCCGGCCTGGGTGGGCCGGGCGGTGGTCGCGGCCGGTGAGGGCGCCCCGGCCTGCGCCTGGTCGGGCCGGTGGGTGGCGGCCGGGGCGGCCGGCTCGTCCTGCGCACTGTCCGGTCCGGCGGTGCCGGTGATCCCCGGCAGCGGCGCGGGTGCCTCGGGCGCGGGCGCGCTGGGGGCGGGCTGCGGCAGCGGCAGGAAGGGAGCGCTCACGGTGGGACCGCCGAGCACCGTGCTGGCCAGCAGGACGAGGTACCCGGCCGCCGGGACGGCGAGCACCAGGCCCAGCCTGCGCACCCGGCGCTGGCGGCGGCCGGAGGAGTCGACGAACACCGGCGGGGCGGTGTCGGCCTCCTCGGGCCCGGCGTCGGCGGCGGGGACGTCCGGGGCGTCGGCCCCGGGGTACCAGCCGCCGGCCTCGGCGTAGGCCGCGTCGAACGCCTCGGCGTGGGCGTCCGTGACCGGCAGGGTGGCGGTGGCGTCGGCCAAGGTCTCCCCGGCCGGGCCCCAGGACCCCGTTCCGGCGGAGTACGCCGGAACGGTGTCGGGGCCCGGCCAGGCGAGGGGGGCGGACGGGGAACCGGGCAGCGGATCCCCGGCCGCCGGATCGTGGTGGCGTTCGCTCACGGTCACGGCTGGTCCAGGTCTGGTCGTGCGGTACGGCCCGCCCGGGTGAGGGGCGGGCGGGCCGTCGGTGTCCGGTCCCGGCCGGACCGGCGGGCGCGTCCGGGGTGCGCCTGCTACCGGTCCGGCCGGGGCCGGGGCCGGGTGGACGGCGGGCACGGGGGAGCCGACCGGCCACCCGGAGTCTCGGGTGGGTGGTGCTGGTACTGCGGGGTACTGCCGGTGGTGCAGGTGGTGCAGTCCGGACGGACGACGGGCCCGGGGGGATTCGCCCGCCGTCCGTCCGGAGTTTCGGGGTCACCTCTTGGGTGACGATTCCTCCGCGGTGCGTTCGGCGGCCGTACCGGTCGGCTTGGCACTGCGGTCGGTCTTCGGTTTCTCGCTCGGGGCGGGGGTGCCCCGGTTGGCGGTGCCACCGCTGTTGGCGTTGTTGCCTGTGTTCCCACCGCTGTTGGCGTTGCCTCCACCGGCGTTGCCACCGCTGTTGGCGTTCCCGCCGCTGTTGGCGTTGCCGCCCGAGGCATGGGGTTGCGGGGAGGCGCCCTGGCGGTCGTCGTCACCCGCCCGCGCGAGGACGGCCCCGCAGTAGCCCTCCACCTTGTCGGGCCCGCCCGCCGCGTCGACCAGCGGCCCGAACTTCCCCTCGCCGGCCAGCGCGTGCGGGCGTTCGCCCTTGCCCGCGCGGTCGGCGAAGGTCCGGCAGAGCGCGACCAGCGCCGGGTCCACCGGGTGGCCCGTGTTCCCGGTCGCCGCCGGGGACGCGGCGCCCCCGGCGGACGGCCCGCCGGAGGACGGTCCGGTGGTGCGGGAGCCGCCGGCCGTGCCGGAGCCGGCGGACGGGCCGCCGAGGGTGCCCGGCACGAGGGCCGGACGGCTCGGCTCCGGCCCGCCGCCCAGGGGCGAGGGCAGGTTCCCGGTGCCGGCCGCGACCGCGACGCCGCCGAGCGCGGTGGCGGCGAGCACGGCGGCAGCGGCCTTCGTGCTCAGGGCCTTGGAGGCCCGGGCCAGCGCGGCGGTCGCCATCGATCGTCTCCGGACGGGTTCGGTCACGGTTGGTGCGGGGGCGAGACGGACCGACCGGAACGCGGCCAGGGCCGCCTCCTCACCGGCCAGCTCGCCCTCCGTCGCCGGGGCCGCGGCGGCGGCCAGTACGCGGGCCAGGCCCTCGTGTCCGGCGCCGCCGACCGGTCCGGCCGGGCGGGCGTCTGCGGTGAGGTGGGCGTCCGGGCCGGCCGGCGTACCGGCCACGGCACCGCCGAGCAGCTGCTCGGCCGTGTCACGGTCGATCCGACGGGATCGGTTGGTGCTCATCTCATGTCCTTCAGCGTCGCGGCCCGGCGGTCTGTCACACCCTGCGGAGAATTTTTTTTCGCGGATCCGTGCGCGGATCCGCCCCCGGGTCGTCTTGTCCCCTTACGTCCGGTTTCGCGGCCGGTCTCGGCACCCTCCCCGGTCGCCTGGGCGGGGATCCCGCCCCCGCCGGAGCGGTCGAAGCCGGTGCGCTCCAGAAGCTTGGCGAGGCCGCGCAGCCCCCGGTGGGCGGCCATCCGCACCGCGCCCGCGCGCTTGCCGAGCACCCCGGCCGCGCTCTCGGCGTCCAGCCCCAGCACCACCCGCAGCAGCACCGCCTCGGCCTGGTCACGGGGCAGCCGGGAGATCAGCGCCAGGGCGTCCGAGGTGCCGACCGTGGTCAGCGCGGAGCGGGCGGTGTCGTCACCGGCGGCCAGTTCGGCCAGGTACTCGAAGGGGAGGTCCGCCACCGGGCGCCGGCGCCGGGCCCGCAGGTGGTCCATCGCGCGGTTGCGGGCCACAGTGGCGGCCCAGCCCCGGAAGCCGTCCCCGTCGCCGGAGAAGGTGCCCAGGTCGCGGGCGATCTGCAACCAGGCCTCGGAGGCGATGTCCTCCGCGTCCTGGGCGTCCTCCGGCCGTCCGCCCACCAGGACCCGCAGGTAACGCAGCAGGCCGGGCTGGACGGCCCGGAACAGGGTCCGGAACGCCTCCTCGTCGCCGGCCTGTGCTGCCCGCACGGCCGCCGACAGGTCGCCGGGCTCTGCTGTCGCTCGTGGAGCCGCCCCTTCGGGCGGCGGGCCGGTCCGCGGAATCCCTCCGGGCCGGCCGACGGCGCTGTCGGTGCCCGCTGCCGGGCGCTCTGCACTCTGCACCCGCCACATCATGCGGCATCGGCGGGGCCCCCGGGGCCGGGCTTGCGCGAGGACGAAGGCCCAGGTCGGGCGGGGCCGATGTGCTGGCAGTCACTGCCACTCGACCCCGGCCCCGGACCGGGCCGCCCGGCCACGGCGGTCGGTGGGCGAACCGCGGTCTGCCGGGGGCCGCCCCTCACCCTCGGCCGGGGCCCGCCTCCACACCCTCGGACGGGAGCCGTGGGGCCCGGGTGACGGTCTTTTCGGACTCTCCGCGACGAACCGGAACCTTCCGGGTTACCCGGGAGTCCTGATAACGAGGGGGTAACGGGACCCCCGGGAAATCGGGGAGCCGCAATGAGCCGCACGCACACGCTGACCACCGCCGTCGAGGACCGCACGCTGGTCTGGGACGGCTGCCTCAACGTACGCGACCTCGGCGGGCTGCCCACCACCGACGGCCGACGCACCCTCCGGGGGGCGGTCACACGGGCCGACAACCTCGACCGGCTGACCGCCGAGGGCTGGGACACCCTCCTCGACCACGGCGTGCGCACCGTCGTCGACCTGCGCGACCCCGCCGAGTACAAGCCGCTGCTGGCGCCGCGCGACGGCGTCGAGCTGATCCGGGTGCCGCTCGACCAGCTGGCCGGCGACCGGTGGTGGCACCGCTACGGCCACTTCGACGGCACCCCGCTCGCGCTGCGCCCGTACCTCGACCACTGCCCGCACGCCGCCGCCGCGCTGGTCACCGCGGTCGCCCGGGCCGGCGACGGCGGCGTGGTGGTGCACTGCGGAGCCGGGCGCGACCGCACCGGGCTGGCCGCGCTGCTGCTGCTCTCGCTCGCCGGCGTCGAGCCGTCCGCGATCGTCGCCGACTACCTGCTCAGCGCGCCCAACGTCCGCCCGCTGTACGGCATGCTGGGCCTGCCCGACCAGCACGCACGGATCGACGCGGTGCTCGCCGAGGCCGGTACGACCGCCGAGGAGGCCCTGTACGCGGCGCTGGACGGCTTCGCGCCGGCCGGCTACCTGCTGGCCGCCGGCGTCGACCCGGCCGACCTCGCCGCCGTCCGCGCCCGCCTGCTCGGCTGACCGCCCGCCCGCCTGCTCGGCCGGGCGCGCGGGCGGCGGGTGCCCCCTCGGGCCCCCCTGCCACACTCCCCACGTGATCTTCAGAACCGCGGAGGCCCGCGACCTGCCCGCCATCATCGCGCTGCTGACCGACGAGCGGGGTGTGACCGACCCGGCGGCGGTCCGGGTCGACGAGTCCTACGCCCGCGCCTTCGCCGACGTGGACGCCGATCCCCGCAACGAGATGCTGGTGCTCGACGAGGGCGACGGCACGGTGCTCGGCTACCTCCAGCTCACCTACGTCCCCGGCCTCGGGCGGCACGGCCAGGAGCGCGCGCTGATCGAGGGCGTCCGGGTGCGCGCCGACCGGCGGGGCGCCGGGCTGGGCCGCGACCTGCTGGAGCGGGCGATCGGCCGGGCCCGGGAGCGCGGCTGCACCCTGGTCCAGCTCACCAGCGACAAGCGCCGCACCGAGGCGCACCGCTTCTACGCCTCGCTGGGCTTCGCGCGCAGCCACGACGGGTTCAAGCTGACGTTCTGAGCCCCGCCGGGGCCGCCCGCCGGTGCCCGGATTAAATGCTTCGCCCGCGAGCGGCCGAGTCGCAATACTGGCCGCCATGGTCGACTTCTCCGATTTCGACACCCGGGGCTACCCCGTGGTGGACGTCCGCACCGGCTACGCACAGTGGGTGGAGACCTACGAACGGACCGTCGAGGACGCGATGGACCTGGCGGTCCTCGACCGGCTCACCACTCCCGACTGGTCACGGGTCACCCGCGCCGCCGACCTGGGCTGCGGCACCGGCCGCACCGGTGCCTGGCTGCGCGGGCGGGCCTCCGGGGGGCTGGTCCTGGACGGCGTGGACCTCACGCCCGAGATGCTGGCCGTGGCCCGCGACAAGGGCGTCCACGACTCCCTGACCGAGGCGGACGTGGCCGCCACCGGCCTGCCCGGCGGCACGTACGACCTGGCGGTCTCCTCGCTGATCGACGAGCACCTGGCGGACCTCGGCCCGCTCTACCGGGAGGCGCTGCGGCTGGTCCGGCCCGGCGGCCGCTTCGTCCTGGTGGGCCTGCACCCGTACTTCATCATGGCGGCCGGCATGCCGACCCACTTCACCGGCGCGGACGGCTCGGACATCGCCATCACCACCCACGTCCACCTGGTCAGCGACCACCTGAGCGCCGGGCTGGCGGCTGGCTGGACGCTGGTCGAGATGGCCGAGGCGGTGGTGGACGAGGACTGGATCGCGCTGAAGCCCAAGTGGGAGAAGTACCGCAGCCACCCGGTCTCGGCGGCGTACGTGTGGGAGCGGCGCGACTGAGCGATCGCCGACCAGGCGAGGCGCCCCAACTCGAAGAAGCGACAACCGTAGGTTGACGATCCCGTATCGACAACCTACGGTTGACGCATGGAGAATCCCAGCGTTCCGAAGACCACGCCGCTGCGCCTCGACGACCTGATCGACGCGATCAAGACGGTGCACACCGACGCGCTCGACCAGCTCTCCGACGCGGTGATCGCCGCCGACCACCTGGGCGAACTGGCCGATCACCTGATCGGCCACTTCGTCGACCAGGCCCGCCGCTCCGGCGCCTCCTGGACCGACATCGGCCGCAGCATGGGCGTCACCAAGCAGGCCGCCCAGAAGCGCTTCGTCCCCAAGGACCCGGGCCGGCCCACCGACCTCGACCCCAGCCAGGGCTTCAACCGCTTCACCACGCGGGCCCGCCACGTCGTGATGGCCTCGCAGGAGGAGGCCCGCGCGGCCGGCAACGACGAGATCCGGCCCGAGCACCTGGTGCTGGGGCTGCTCGCGGAGCCCGAGGGGCTGGCCGTCAAGACGCTCGCCGCCCAGGGCATCACCCCGGAGGCCGTGCGCGCCGCGGCGGCCGCGGCCCTGCCGGCACCCGCCGCCGAGGTCCCGGGCCTCATCCCGTACGACGCCCAGGGCAAGAAGGCCCTCGAACTCACCTTCCGCGAGGCCCTCAAGCTGGGCCACAACTACGTCGGCACCGAGCACATCCTGCTCGCGCTGCTGGAGTTGGAGAACGGCGCCGGCGTCCTGGCCGACCTGAACGTGGACAAGACCGAGGCGGAGACCTTCACCGCCGAGGCCGTCGCCGCCTACATCGCGGCCGGCGCCGAACAGTAGGCCCCGCCGGACAGCAGGCCCCGCAGTACCCGCCGGGCCCCGGGACGGCCGCCCGGGAGCCCGTCGGTCCGTCAGAACCCGGACACGTGGGTGGTGATGATCCTGACCCGGCCGTCACCGGCCGCCTCGATCGCCGCGCGCAGCCGCAGGGAGCGGGCGGGGCCGAGGAGTTCCAGCGCCTCGGCGTCGGTGACCCAGCGGTAGTCGTCCAGCTCACCGGCCGGCACGACCACCGGGGTGCCGTCCGGGACGGTGCCCAGGTCGAACAGGAAGTGCTGCGCGGGGTGGTCGAGTTCACCGGACGGGTGGGTCCAGGAGATCGCCAGCAGGTCGCCCGGCTCGCGGACGATCCCGGTCTCCTCCTCCAGCTCCCGCTTCGCGCACTCGGCCGGGCCCTCGCCGAGGTCGATCGTCCCGCCCGGGAATTGCCAGTGCTCGCGGTAGCCGGCCTTCACGATCAGGATCCGTCCGGACGCGTCGCGCAGCACACCGCCCGCCGCCGCGTAGATCCGGGGCAGCGAGGCCAGCCACTCCGCGCGCGACCTCAATGGCTCGGCATCCACCGTCCGCCTCCTCCACGTCTCCCGGGAGCACCCACCCCGCCCATTCTGCACGCCCGAGCCCTAAGCTTCCGCCCATGGTGGGACTGGAACGGCTGCGCGCCGACCACGCGGACGCCCTGCTGGCCTTCGAGCGGGAGAACCGGGCATTCTTCGCCCGCTCGGTGCCGGACCGCGGGGACGCCTACTTCACCGGCTTCACCGAGCGGCACCGCGCGCTGCTGGCCGAACAGGACACCGGCCTCTGCCACTTCCACCTCGTGCTCGACGAGCACGGCGAACTCGCGGGCCGGATCAACCTGGTGGACGTGGCCGACGGCGGCGCCGACCTCGGCTACCGCATCGGCGAACGCTTCACCGGCCGCGGCCTCGCCACCGCCGCGGTCACCGAGGTGGCCCGGCTGGCCGCCGCCGGGTACGGGCTCTCGCACCTCACCGCGTCCGCGCGGCTCGACAACCGGGCCTCCCTGGCCGTCCTGCGCCGCACCGGCTTCACGCCGGAGGCGGACGTCGAGCTCCCCGACGGCCCCGGCCGCCGCTTCCGCCTGCCGCTGCGGGCCTGACCGCCGGGGCGCGGGGCGGCGTACGAGGGGCGACGTACGAGGGCGGTGCCGGGAGAAGTCCGCCCCGCGCCGATGACCGGGCGCCCCGGGAACGGTCTGAACCCGTATGGAGAAGACCCGAGCCGGCACGCCCGCCCCGCCCGCCGCGCTGATCTGTGACGTCAGCGCCCTCATCCATCCCGACCTGCCCGTGATCGACGCCCTGGCCAGGCTCCGGCTGGCCGTACGGCGGCACGGCCTGGAGCTGCGCCTGCACGGCGCCGACGAGCACCTGCGCGGGCTGCTCGCGCTGACCGGACTGGCCGGGGTGCTACCCGTCGAGCCGCTCCGGCAGCCCGAACAGCGGGAACAGCGTGTCGGTGTCGAGGAAGTTGGTGAGCCCGGTGATGCGCCCTCCTGACACCTCCAGCACGATCAGCGCCCAGGGCGTGTGCCCGCCCTCCGGGCTCGGCCGGTACTGCCCGAAGGCCGGACCGCCGTTGGCCTCCACCGGGACCAGCCGGGACCCCCGGCAGCCTGCGCCCGGCCCGAGCATCCAGTCCCGGATGGACCCGTGCCCGCGCAGCCACAGCTCGTACGGCGGCATGTTGAGCGTGGCGTCCTCGTGCAGCAGGGCGGCCAGCCCGTCCATGTCGTACGCCTCGAAGGCCGAGACGTAGCGGGCGAGCAGGTCGCGGTGCGCGTCGTCGAGCACCGGCGCCGGACGGCCGGCCGGGGCGTCGGCGGCGAGCACCGCGCGCGCCCGCTGGAGGGCGCTGTTGACCGAGGCCACGGTGACGCCGAGCAGTTCGGCGGCCTCGTCGGCCCGCCAGCCGAGCACCTCGCGCAGGATCAGCACGGCCCGCTGCTTGGGCGCCAGACGCTGGAGGACGGCGACGAAGGCGAGGCGCACCGAGTCCCGCTGGGCGGCCACCTCGGCCGGGTCGCCCGTCGCGGACAGCACCCGGCCGTCGGGGGCCGGGCCGATCCAGTTGACCTCGGGCAGCTCGGCCAGGGTCGCGGTGGCGACGGTGGACGGGCCGGCCAGGTCCATCGGGCGGGCCCGGCGGTTGCGGCCGTTGAGGGCGTCCATGCAGACGTTGGTGGCGATCCGGTAGAGCCAGGAGCGCAGCGCGGAGCGCCCTTCGAAGCCCTTGTGCCCGCGCCAGGCGCGGACCATCGTCTCCTGCACCGCGTCCTCGGCCTCGAACACCGAACCGAGCATCCGGTAGCAGTAACCCGTGAGCTCGGTGCGGAACCTCTCCAACTGGACCTCGACGGGCCCGTCGGTCACCAGGTCGGTCATCGCGCGCCCCCACGCCGTGTCGCCAACGATCACCCGCAACGTACCGCAGGGCACCGACGGCCGCGCCCCGGATCAGTACTTCTGGCCCGAGCCGAAGGAGGTGGTCACGATCTCCCACACCTTCTCGAACTCGGCGCCCTGCAGACCGGTCGGGTTGATCGAGTAGACGAGGGTGCGGCCGAGGTCGCGGGTGGCGAAGATCCCGCTGGTGTAGCCGGGCCGGGAGCCGGTCTTGCCCCAGACCACGGTGCCGTTGGGCAGGGTGGCGCGCATCAGCCCCTTGCTGAAGCAGGCCCGGCCGGCGGTCGGGCCGATCTCGCAGTTCTTGTTCCGCAGGTTGGGTACATCGGGGACGGCGAACAGCTCGGCCTGCTGGGCCGGCGGCAGCAGGCGTCCGCGCACCAGGGCGTTCAGGAAGCGCTCCAGGTCGGCGGCGGAGGAGACCATGCCGCCCTCGGCCCACGGCCAGGGGCTCTGCTCGGTGACGTCCACCCGGGTGGCGGGCTCGCCCGGCGCGCCGGGGACGTCCAGGTGGCCGGTGGTGTGCGGGCCGCGCAGGGTGAGGTCCCCGGCGGCCGGGACGTAGGTGTCGCGCAGGCCGAGCGGGCGGGCGATCCGCCGCTGCACCTCCTCGGCGAAGTTCCGGCCGGTGACCTTCTCGATGACCATCCCGGCGACGAAGGTGTTGATCCCGTTGTACTGCTGCGCGGTGCCGGGCGCGAAGCCCATCGGCCGGCCCGTCGCGGCGGCGACCACCTGGGCGGGCGTCCAGGAGTCGGCGCGGTGCTCGGCGAACCAGCGCTCGGTGCCGTCCCCCGAGGTGCCGGCGCCGGCGGGCAGCCCGCTGGTGTGGTCGAGCAACTGGCCGACGGTGACGGGCGGGTAGTCGGCGGGCAGCACCCCGGGCAGGTAGTGCTGGACGGTGCCGTCCAGGTCGATCCGGCCCTCGGCGGCGAGCTGCAAAACGACCGTCGCGGTGAAGACCTTGGAGATCGAGCCGATCCGGAACCGCGCGTCCGCCGGGACGTTCTCGCCGGCCGTGCCGGACCACGCGCCGCCCCGGCCGCCGACCCGGGCCAGCGCGCCGGTGATGGCGCCGCCCGGCACCTCGGCGAGGGTGCGCTCCAGGGCCGCGCGGTCCAGCGGCGCGCCCGCCCGCAGCGCCCGCTCGGTGGCCGAACTCCCCGGCGCCGCAGGGCGGTCGGAGGCCAGCGCCGGAGTCGTGGCACCGGCCGCGATCGCGACGAGCAGCGCGCCGGAGGCGGCGAGGACGGTCCAACGACGGCTCTGCTTCTGGGTGTTCACGGGGTTCGCTCCAACATCGGCTCGTACGGACGGACTTCGCTGTGGTGCCGTCGTCGAGTCTGTCGGCCGCCCGGTGCCCGGCCCATCCGGGAACGTCCCCGAACCACCCCCGAAAGACCCCCGAGCCGACCCCGGGAGGCCCCCGGGCAGGCGTCAGGGGCGGGAGGCCCCCTGCGGGCCTCCCGCCCCTGGTCGGAGCGTCCATGGTCGGAGCATGCGCGGTCGGAGCATGCGCGGTCGGAGCGCCCGTGGCTCCCCGGCCGGTTCAGTGCGCCGAGTGCTTCTCCGCGCCCCGGTGGCGGTGGCCCTTGAGCTCCGTGTGCATCGCCGGCGCCGATTGCATGGTCGTGGTGGCGACGTCACGGCCGCCGTGCCGGAAGGCGCTGCCGGAGCGGGCCCCGTTGCCGGCCGGCGGGGCGTTGCCGCTCAGCCGTGGCGGGACCGACTTGGCGCTCGTCGCCATGCCCCGGCGCTCCAGTACGTCCTGGGTGCCCCGGCGCAGCTTGCTGGTACTGCTCGGCGTGCGCTTGGTCATCATCGACCTCCCTTCGGCGGTCACCGGCCACGCGGACGCGGGTCGGGAGGGCCGCACGGGCGTTATGTCCGGATTTTAGCCGATGTACTCCTCCGCGCAGCCCGGCCCATCCCGTAGCCGGTCCGTCCCGTGGCCGCGCGGGCCCTCAGCCCATGACCTCGTGGACGTAGCACCAGCGCCAGTCCTCCCCCGGCTCGTACGAGCGGATCACCGGGTGCGAGGTCGCGTGGAAGTGCGCCACGGCGTGCCGCTGCGGCGAGAAGTCGCAGCAGCCGATGTGGCCGCAGTCCAGGCAGAGCCGCAGGTGCACCCAGTCACGGCGGCCCTGGGCGAGGCAGTCGGCGCAGCCGTCCTCGGGCGGGATCGGCGCGAGGTCCGGGGGGGCCGCCGTGAGGTCTTCGCACGCGCTCATGGACGCAGGGTAGTGACGGCGGGCCCGGCCCGGGCCACAAGACACGCGCCGCCGGCCCGGCCGCCGTGGGAGCATGCCCCGGTGGCCATCGTGACGCAGGAACAGGGCGGCGCCACCGGCCGCGCCGGTGATCCCCGTACGACCGACGGTGCCCGGGTCCCGGAGCAGGCACGCCCCGGCGGCCCCGACGACCCCGGTACGCCCGGCATACCCGGCGCCCCCGGGCGGCCGGGCGACCGCGGCACGCCCGACGGCCGCGAACTCCTGGACCTCCGGGAGGAGGGCGTGTGCGCCTCCGTGCGCGCCCGCATGCTGCCGCTGCTGGCGGACCGGATCGGTGACACGGAGC
>NZ_JBSGFD010000028.1:0-62724 GCF_053603215.1 Kitasatospora sp. NPDC004240
CATCCCCCCACCCCCCACACAACCCCCCCCCCCAAAACCCACATCCCCACCACCACCCTCACCCCACCCCCCCCCGCCCCCCCCCCCCCCCCACCCCCCCCCCCCCCCCCCGGGGGGCGGCCCCCGGCCGCCCCGACGAGGCGGGCGGGGCGGACCCGGCCTGACCCCGGGGAGCGGGCCGTGACGCGGCCGGGCCCGCCGTCGGGGTGACGGCGGGCCCGGGTCGGGGCGGGGTCGGGCTCAGGGGAGCTGGAGGATCTCGGTGCGCAGGGGTTCGGGGTTGAGGTGGTGGAGGAGCAGCAGCCGGGACTGGTCGCCGGCGGCGCGGCGGACGTCGAGGACGGTGCCCGGCCGGACCTCGGCGACCACGGCGGGCGGCCCGGAGATCCCGGCGCGGACGTCGAGCGCGGGGTGCTCGGCGTCGAACGCCAGGGTGGGCCGGGTGCCGCGCAGCCCGATGACGGAGAAGGCCTGCGCCGGGTCGGGCGTACCGGCGGCGACGGCGCCCGTCCAGAGCGCGTAGCGCAGGTTCTTGCGCGTGCCCGTGCCCGGGAGGCTCGCCAGGCGGACCGGGAGGACCAGCGCGTCACTGTCCAGCAGCGCGGTCTCGGTGTCGCCCCAGCGGGCGTTCAGCGGCTGGACGTCGAGTTCGGCCCCGGTGCGGGCGTCCAGGGTCCGGGCGACCAGGACGTCGCTGCCGCGCAGGCGGTCGGCCTTGACGTACGCGTCGGTGGTCCCGTCCCCGTCAGTGTCCAGGGAGGCGCGGACGGCGAACACCCCGACCGGAGTGGTGGCCGGGGCCCACACCCGGGCGCCCAGGTACAGCGTGCCGTCGGCGACCGCCGCGCCGGCCGCGCGCAGGTTGGCGGCGCGGTCGCCGGGGCGTTCCACGCAGATCGCCTCGGGGGCGGCCGGTCCGGCGGCCGTGTCCTCCTCGGGCACGATGCCCGCGCCGGGCCCGACGGCGGCGCCGCTGCCGCCGGCCGGGCAGTCCGGCCAGCGCGTGCCCTCGCCGCCGAGCGCGAAGGCGCTGAGCAGGCCGGGGCGTCCGCCGGGGGCGGAGCTGCCGTTGAGGGCGACCACGGCGGAGGCGGCGGAGGTGCGGACCTGTACGGCGGCGGTGAGGCCGGTCGCCGGGCGCGGGGCGGCGAGGACGGGCACCCGCAGCTGCGGCAGGTCCGGGTCGGCCGGGGTGAGCAGCAGACGGCCGGAGAGCTCGGCCCGGTAGCTGCGGGCACGGCCGCCCTGCAGCAGGGCGATGGTCGGGTCGGGGGCGCGCCCGAGCTCGCCGGGGACGCTCAGGGTGACGGTGACCCGGGCGGTGCCGCCGGCGGGCACGGTGACCCGCTCGGGCGTCACCTCGAAGCGCGCGCCGGGCACCTCGGTGGCGGCGGCGTAGCCGGTGCGGTACTCCAGGGCGGTGCCGGACAGGTTGCGGACCTCGACCTCGCGGCCGAGGCTCAGCGGCCCGCCGACGGCGACCGGGCCGAAGGAGACGCCGACGGAGCCGGGCACGGCACCGTCCCCGGCGGCGAGGGCGACGGCGGGGGTGCGGACGGCCCGGTCGACCCGGGCGCGGCCGGCGCCGGTGCGTTCGGGGCCGTAGACCGGGCCGCCGTGGTCGTCGCCGAGCCAGGTGTCCTCGGCGGTGTTCATCAGCGCGGCCTTGACCTGCTCGACCGTGTGACCGGGGTGGGCGGCGCGGACCAGCGCCGCGAGACCGGCCACGTGCGGGGTGGCCATCGAGGTGCCGTCCTCGCGCATGCCGGCGGTGCCGGTGGCGACGGCGGCCGACCAGATGGTCTCGCCGGGCGCGGCCAGGTCGGGCTTGACCACGCCGGGGACGCCGATGCCGCGCGAGGTGAAGTCGGTGAGGGTGTCGGTGCGCTGCGGCTGCTCCTGCGGGACCACACCGTGCAGCGGGTTGCCGGGGGTGGCGAGCCGTACCCGTACCGGGCCGGCGGCGGCGCCCTGGCGCAGCCGTTCGCCGTCGGCCCGGCCGAGCAGCACGGCGGGGACGCGGTCGTTGCCCGCGATCTCGGCGAGGTGGTCGTCGACGGCGGCGAGCACGACGCCGATCGCCCCGGCGTCGGCCGCGTGGTCGGCGCGGGCGGCCGAGCCGCAGGCCCGTTCGGACTCGCGGGTGGCCCAGGCGAGAACGGCGATCCGCCCGGTGAGCCGCTGCCGGTCGGCCTCGGTGAAGGCGGCGCAGCCGTCGGCCTGGTCGGCGGGCAGGGCCAGCTCACCGGTGACCTCGGCGGTGGACCAGCCCTGGTAGCGGCCGCTCCAGTGGCCGGGGACGGTGCCGGCGAGCGCTTGCGGCGCGAGGACCTCGATCCCGTCGGCGTCGCCGTGCGGGTCGACGGAGGCGGCGACGGCGAGGGCGCGGGGGGCGGTGCCGGGGCTGCCGCCGATGCCGTACACGTCGCCCTCGTTGCCGGCGGCCGCGACGACGACCGTGCCGAGGGCGGCGAGGTGGTCGGCGGCGACGGAGTCGGCGTCGTCGGTGTTGCCGAAGCGGCTGCCGAGCGAGAGGTTGACCACGTCGAGGCGGTCGGTGAGGTCGCCGTCGCCGTCCGGGTCGGCGGCGAGGTCCAGGGCCTCGGTGAGCTGCTCGGTGGCGCCGTCGCAACCGAACACCCGGATCGCGTACAGCTGCGCGCCGGGGGCGGCGCCGGGGCCGACCCGGAAGGCGGCCGGGTCGAGGCCGGGCCGGTAGGGGCCGGTGTAGGGGCGGCCGTCGGTGGTGACGCCGAGGCCGGCGGCGGTGCCGGCGACATGGGTGCCGTGGCCGTTGACGGCGCAGTCGATCGGGTTGTCGTCGGGGTGCGGGACGGGCTGGTGGCCGGGCGAGGCGGGGTCGGGGTCGTAGTCGTCGCCGACCAGGTCGCGGCCGCCGATCACCTTGGCGTTGGGGAAGAGCCCGGCGGGGGCCGTCCTGGCTCCGTCCACCGAGCGGAAGGCCTCCGGGGTGCCGGGGCCGCCGAAGTCGGCGTGGGTGTAGTCGATGCCGCTGTCGATGATGCCGATCCGCACACCCCGGCCGGTGTTGCCGCCGTCCGCGTCGCCGGACGGGCCCGCCCACACCCCGGGGGCGCCGGTGAGCGGGACGGAGTGGGCGTTGTCGCGGTTCTTGCGGACGATCGGGTGCACCGCGCGGACCCCGGGCAGGGCGCCGAGGGCGGGCAGCCGGTCGGCGGGGGCGCTGACGGCCAGGCCGGTGAGCAGGGTGCGGGTGCGGTAGAGCTCCCGGGCGGCGGGCGCGGCCGCGTGGACGTCCGCGGCGAGCCGGTCGAGCGCGTCGGCGGCGCGGGCCCGCTGCTCGGAGCCGGCGCGGGCGGCGGCCCGCTGGACGGCCTCCGGGGAGCGCCGGGCACGCCGGGCCTCGTCGCCGGCCCGTTGCCAGGCGGGGCCGGCGGCCTCGGTGGCGAGTTCGAGCAGGACGGGCACCGGGCGGGCGGTGCCCGGCGGCCCCTCGGTGGGGCGTGCCGCGGAGGGCGCCGCGGTCAGGGCGAGCGGCCCGGCGAGCAGGGCCAGGGCGAGCCCGGCCCGGACGATCGGGCGCCCGGGGGCACGGCGGCGGTGGACGGCGGACGGCTGGCGCACTGGGGCCTCTCCCCCGGCAAGGGGGACTGATCCGCACGTCGCGCCGCAGGTCGCGCCGCTGGCGCCCGCCGGTGCGGACGCCGATCACCCTTCCGGGGGCCCCAAATTAGGATGATCGCGCCGGAGAGTGCGAGCAACTTCCCTCCTACGGGGGTCACTTGCACTCTCCGGAGTGACGGAACCTCAGACCGTCCGGCTCATTCGGACGATTTTCACCAGAGTGCGGCGCAGACTCAGCCGCAGGGTCGTGGCGCGCACGGCCGGGCCCGTCAGAAGTGGCCGGTGGAGCCGCCGTTGTCACGGCGGTCGAGGGCGCGCTGCAGGGCGTCGGCCGCGAACCGGTTCGTCTCGACGGCGCGGCGGCGGCGCGGGGCGCGGGCGGGCGCGGCGGCCGGGGCGGGGGTGGCGTGGCGGTCTGCGGTGGGGGGCATACCTGGACTCCTTGGAAGCGGTGCGCGACACGGGGGCGCGCGGAGGGTGAGGAGGGGCACGCCGGGCAGGGATCGCCTGCCGCCGATGCGTACGGGCGCACACGGGCCACGCACCCTGGCTTGCAGGGGTGGCTCACCGTATGGCTCTTCCACGGTACAAAGCCGGGCGTGAACTGTCTGCACGAATAGTTGGATTTCCTAGTATCTGAGACGGGAGTCACCCGCCCGACGTACCGCACGGGTCCGGACGGCCGCCCCGACCTGCGGGAACCGGCCACGGAGGCGCTGCGGGGGCGCTGCGGGAAATCACGAGGGCCCGGACCACCACGGAGGTGGTCCGGGCCCTCGTCGTACGGGCGCGGCCCCGTACGGGCGTGCCCCGTACGGTGCGGATCAGGCGCGTCGGGCGCGGATCAGGCGCCGAGGTCGACCGAGCGGGCGAAGCGCGCCCCGATCTCGGAGGCGATCGCGGTGAGCACCTCCTGCGGGATCTGGCTGTCCACGGTGATGGAGGCCAGCGCGCCGCTGCCGTCGCGGGCGACCTGCATGCCGGCGATGTTGATGCCGGCGTCGCCGAGGTGGCGGCCGAGGACGCCGACGACGCCCGGGCGGTCCTCGTACTTGAAGAAGGCCATGTGGTCGGTCAGCGCGACGTCCACGTCGAAGGCGTCCACGCCGACGATCTTCTGGGTCTGCTTCGGGCCGGAGAGCGTGCCGGAGATGGCGATCTCCTCGCCGTCGGCGAGGGTGCCGCGCACGGTGATGACGTTGCGGTGCTCGGGGCTCTCGCTGGAGGTGGTCAGGCGCACCTCGACGCCACGCTCCTGGGCGAACAGCGGGGCGTTGACGTAGGACACCGTCTCCGCCACGACGTCCTCGAACACACCCTTGAGGGCGGAGAGTTCGAGCACCTTCACATCGTGCTGGGTGATCTCGCCGCGCACCTCGACGTCGAGGCGGACGGCCACCTCGCCGGCCAGCGCGGTGAAGATGCGGCCGAGCTTCTCGGCCAGCGGCAGACCCGGGCGCACGTCCTCGGCGATCACGCCGCCCTGGACGTTGACCGCGTCCGGCACCAGCTCGCCGGCCAGCGCCAGGCGCACCGAGCGGGCGACGGCGATGCCGGCCTTCTCCTGGGCCTCGTCGGTGGAGGCGCCCAGGTGCGGGGTGGCGACCACGTTGTCGAAGCCGAACAGCGGCGAGTCGGTGCACGGCTCCTTGGCGTACACGTCCAGGCCGGCGCCGGCCACCCGGCCGTCGCGCAGGGCGCTGGCGAGCGCGGCCTCGTCCACGATGCCGCCGCGGGCGGCGTTGACGATGCGGACGGTCGGCTTGACCTTGTGCAGCGCCTCGTCGCCGATCAGGCCGATGGTCTCCGGGGTCTTCGGGAGGTGGACGGTGATGAAGTCCGAGACCTCCAGCAGCTCCTCCAGCGAGACCAGCTTGACGCCCATCTGCGCGGCGCGGGCTGCCTGGATGTAGGGGTCGTACGCGACGATCTTCATGCCGAACGCGGACATCCGCTGGGCGACCAGGACGCCGATCCGGCCGAGGCCGACGACGCCGAGGACCTTCTCGCTGAGCTCGACGCCGGTGTACTTGTTGCGCTTCCACTCGCCGCCCTTGAGCGCGGCGTTGGCCGGCGCGATGTTGCGGGCGACCGAGATCAGCAGGCCGCAGGCGAGCTCGGCGGCGGTGACGATGTTGGAGGTCGGGGCGTTGACGACCATCACGCCGGCCTTGGTGGCGGCGGAGACGTCGACGTTGTCCAGACCGACGCCGGCGCGGGCGACGACCTTCAGCCTGCGGGCGGCGGCCAGGGCCTGCGCGTCCACCTTGGTGGCGGAGCGGATCAGGATCGCGTCGACGTCGGCGATGGCGGTCAGCAGCTCGTCCCGGTCCGCGCCGTTGCAGTGGCGGATCTCGAAGTCGGGGCCGAGGGCGTCGACGGTGGCGGGCGACAGCTCTTCGGCGATCAGTACTACGGATTTGCTCACGACAGTGTTGTCCTTAACTGTCCGGTTCACCCCGGCCCCGGCACGAGGGTGGCGTTGCCGGCGGGGGAAGGTGGCATGCCGCGTAGCTAGACGCACGACGCTGTGGGCCTGACGCGCACTCGGAAGTGTATCGACGGGCTGGGTGCCAGGCTGCTCCCGTCCGGCGAAATCACCCGGACGGGAGCAGCCTAGTTGTACAACGGGGGTACGAACGCCGGGCGGTGTCCCCCGGAGGCCTTACGCCTCTTCCTTGACCCAGCTCATCAGCTTGCGGAGCTTCTTGCCGGTGGTCTCCAGCAGGTGGTCCTCGTCGGCCTTCTTGTACTCGTTGTACTTGGGCAGGCCGGCCTTGTACTCGGCGATCCAGGTGTTGGCGAAGGTGCCGTCCTGGATCTCGGCGAGGACCTTCTTCATCTCGGCCTTGGTGGCGTCGGTGATGATCCGCGGGCCGGTGACGTAGTCGCCCCACTCGGCGGTCTCGGAGACCGACCAGCGCATCTTCTCCAGGCCGCCCTCGTACATCAGGTCGACGATGAGCTTCAGCTCGTGCAGGCACTCGAAGTAGGCGATCTCCGGCTGGTAGCCGGCCTCGACCAGGGTCTCGAAACCGGCCTTGACCAGGGCGGCGGTGCCACCGCAGAGGACGGCCTGCTCACCGAACAGGTCGGTCTCGGTCTCCTCGGTGAAGGTGGTCTTGATGACGCCGGCCTTGGTGGCGCCCAGGCCCTTGGCGTACGACAGGGCCAGCGCGAAGGCGCCGCCCGTGGCGTCCTGCTCGACCGCGACGATCGCGGGGACGCCGCGGCCCTCCTCGTACTGGCGGCGGACCAGGTGGCCCGGGCCCTTCGGGGCGACCATGCAGACGTCGACGTCGGCCGGGGGCTTGATGAAGCCGTAGCGGATGTTCAGGCCGTGGCCGAAGAACAGGGCGTCGCCGGCCTTCAGGTTCGGGGCGATGGACTCGTTGTAGACGTCGGCCTGGATCGGGTCCGGCACCAGGATCATGATGACGTCGGCCTCGGCCGCGGCCTCGGCGGGGGTGACCACGCGCAGGCCGGCCTCCTCGGCCTTGGCACGGGACGTGGAGTCCGCCTTGAGGCCGACCCGGACGTCCGCGCCGGAGTCGCGCAGGGACAGCGCGTGGGCGTGGCCCTGGCTGCCGTAACCGATGACCGCGACCTTGCGGCCCTGGATGATGGACAGGTCGGCGTCGTCTTCGTAGAACAGCTCGGCCACGGGGGCACATCTCCTTGCGTGGTGGTGTTGCCGGGTACTGCGGTTCCTACCGTATGCGGACCCGGGCTGGTGTGGGGCTTTGCTTCAGGGTGTGAGACGGGGCGCTCCGTGCGGGGAGCGCCGCCGGCGCCTCAGGCGCTGCGGTCGAGGGCCCGCAGCGAACGGTCGGTGATCGAGCGCGCGCCGCGCCCGATGGCGACCAGACCGGACTGGACGAGCTCCTTGATGCCGTACGGCTCCAGCATCCGGAGCATCGCCTCCAGCTTGTCCGAGCTGCCGGTGGCCTCGATGGTCACCGCGTCGGGCGACACGTCGACGGTCTTGGCACGGAACAGCTGGACGATCTCGACGATCTGGGACCGGGTCTCGTTGTCCGCCCGGACCTTCACCAGGACCAGTTCCCGCTGGATCGCAGCGGCCTGGTCGAGTTCGACGATCTTTATCACGTTCACGAGCTTGTTGAGCTGCTTGGTGACCTGCTCCAGCGGGAGGTCCTCGACGTTGACCACGATGGTCATCCGGGAGATGTCCGGGTGCTCGGTCGGGCCGACGGCGAGGGAGTCGATGTTGAAGCCCCGACGGGAGAAGAGCGAGGCGATGCGGGCGAGCACGCCGGGCTTGTTCTCGACCAGGACGGAGAGGGTGTGCTTGGACATGGGTCTCTTTCCGCTTAGTCCGTGGGTCTCGGGTGCTCAGTCGGTGTCGTCGCCGAAGTCCGGGCGGACGCCCTTGGCGAACTGGATCTCGTCGTTGCTGGTGCCGGCCGCGACCATCGGCCAGACCATGGCGTCCTGGTGGACGATGAAGTCGATGACCACCGGGCGGTCGTTGATCTCCATCGCCTGCTTGATCACCGCGTCGAGGTCCTCGGGGCGCTCGCAGCGCAGGCCGACGCAGCCCATCGCCTCGGACAGCAGCACGAAGTCGGGG
This sequence comes from Kitasatospora sp. NPDC004240, assembly GCF_053603215.1. Taxonomy (NCBI): domain Bacteria; kingdom Bacillati; phylum Actinomycetota; class Actinomycetes; order Kitasatosporales; family Streptomycetaceae; genus Kitasatospora; species Kitasatospora sp. NPDC004240. The sequence continues at coordinate 8,201 of NZ_JBSGFD010000028.1, forward strand.
ATCCGGGTGCCCTGGGCCGGCGGCGCGATGCCGTCGTGGCCGGGGCCGGCGTGCAGCACGGTGTTGGAGTAGCGCTGGTTGTAGAAGAGCGTCTGCCACTGGCGGACCATGCCCAGCGAGCCGTTGTTGATGACCGCGACCTTGATCGGGATGTCGTTCAGGGCGCAGGTGACCAGCTCCTGGTTGGTCATCTGGAAGCAGCCGTCGCCGTCGATCGCCCAGACCGCCGTCTCCGGCAGGCCCGCCTTGGCGCCCATCGCGGCCGGGACGGCGTAGCCCATGGTGCCCGCGCCGCCCGAGTTGAGCCAGGTGCCCGGCTTCTCGAACCGGATGTACTGCGAGCTCCACATCTGGTGCTGGCCGACGCCCGCCGTGTAGATGGCCTCCGGGCCGACCAGCTGGCCGATCCGCTCGATCACCTGCTGCGGGGAGAGCCGGCCCTCGGGCGCGGGCTCGAAGCCCAGCGGGTAGGTCTTCTTCCACTCGTCGAGCTTGACCCACCAGTCGCCGTAGTCGGCCTTGTGGCCGGCGTCGAACTCGGCCTGGACGGCGACGATCAGGTCGGCCAGCACCTCGCGGGCGTCACCGACGATCGGCACGTCGGCCGGACGGTTCTTGCCGATCTCGGCCGGGTCGATGTCGGCGTGCACGACCTTGGCGTACGGGGCGAAGCTGTCCAGCTTGCCGGTGACCCGGTCGTCGAAGCGGGCGCCGAGGGTGAACAGCAGGTCCGCCTTCTGCAGCGCGGTGACGGCCGGCACCGAGCCGTGCATGCCGGGCATGCCCAGGTGCTGCGGGTGGCTGTCCGGGAAGGCGCCGAGCGCCATCAGGGTGGTGACGACCGGCGCGCCGGTCAGCTCGGCGAGGATCCGCAGCTCGGCCGTGGCGCGCGCCTTGATCACGCCGCCGCCGACGTACAGCACCGGGCGCTTGGCGCTCACCAGCATCTTCGCGGCCTCGCGGATCTGCTTGGCGTGCGGCTTGGTGACCGGGCGGTAGCCGGGCAGCGTGGCCTCGGCCGGCCAGCGGAAGGTGGTGGTCGCCTGGAGGGCGTCCTTGGCGATGTCGACCAGGACCGGGCCGGGGCGGCCGGTGGCGGCGATGTGGAACGCCTCGGAGATCACCCGGGGGATCTCGGCCGGGTCGGTGACCAGGTAGTTGTGCTTGGTGATCGGCATGGTGATGCCGCAGATGTCCGCCTCCTGGAAGGCGTCGGTGCCGATCGCCTTGGAGGAGACCTGGCCGGTGATGGCCACCATCGGCACCGAGTCCATGTAGGCGTCGGCGATCGGGGTCACCAGGTTGGTGGCGCCCGGGCCGGAGGTCGCCATGCAGACGCCGACCTTGCCGGTCGCCTGGGCGTAACCGGTGGCGGCGTGACCGGCGCCCTGCTCGTGGCGGACCAGGATGTGGCGCACCTTGGTGGAGTCCATCAGCGGGTCGTACGCGGGAAGGATGGCCCCGCCCGGGATGCCGAAGACGGTGTCCGCGCCGACGGCCTCCAGCGAGCGGATGAGCGACTGGGCGCCGGTCATGGTCTCGACGACGTGCTGGGGAGCGGGAGCGTGGGCGGCCGGGGTGTCCCCGCGGCGGGGGGATGCGGCGTGCTCGGTCATCTGCCTGTCTCTTCTCGGGTTCTGCCGGCCCGGATAGGAGGGTTCTATCGCATGCGGGCCGATCGCCGGCTCTGCCCCAATCGTCCTCCTTTTCCCCGTCGAGCGGGGCCGGCGGAGCGATCGGAGCCAGGGGTCTTGCGGTGGTGGAACAGCGTCAGTGCAACAAAAAACCCCTCGTGCCAAGGGCATGCGAGGGGTGGCGCGTCGGTCTGTCACGAGCGGGGCGTGCAGGCCCGCTCAGCCGACGCGCCCGCCAAGTACGAGAATTCGGGTGCGCATGGCAACGACCTTCCTCCGCTTCGGCACCGACTGTCAAGCAGGTGGGATCACAGTCTCGCCATGCGGACCGTGCCCCGGACCTGCCACGGCGCGGTGTTCGGGCTGGTCACAGGCACCGTGGTGATGTACGACACGTCCTCCCGTGGACTCCCCCCGGCCACCCGATCGGGCGTCCGCGGCCAGGTATCCGCGGCGTGTCGGGACGGGCCCGGGGGTTCTCGGCAGCGGGTACACCCGGCGGGCCAGGGCCCGTCGCAGCCGGGTCTCGTCCAGCGGCGGCGCGAAGGCGCTGCCCTGGCCCTGCCGGCAGCCGAGCTCCTGGAGGACGGCGAGCTGCCGGGGCAGGTCCACCCCCTCGGCGGCGGTGACCAGGCCCAGGTCCCGGGCCAGGCGCAGCGAGTGGCCGGCCAGGGCGCGGCTGAGCGCGGACTCGGCGAGGTCCTGGACCAGGGTGCGGTCCAGCTTGAGGCCGTCGAAGGGCAGCCGGGCGAGGGTGCCCAGCGAGCCGCCGCCGGCCCCGAAGCCGGCCACCGCGGTGGACACCCCGAGCCGGCGCAACGCGGCCAGCCGGCGGCCGAGTTCGTCCGCCAGGGCGTCCGGGCCCATCCGGGCCACCTCGATCACCAGCTGGCCCGGCGGCAGCCCGGTGTCGCGCAGCGCGGCGGTCACCGCCTCGTACATGCCCGGCGCGCAGAGCCGTTCGGCGGAGAGCCGGACCGACACCGGGACGGCGACCGCGCGCGGCCCGGCCGGCACCGCCCGGCGCAGCGCCGCCGCGGTGACCGCCTCGTGGATCAGCCAGCGGGAGAAGCGGGTGGCCGCGTCGCCGTGCTCGGCGGAGCGCAGGAACTCGGCCGGGGTGAGCAGCATGCCCTGCGCCGAGCGCCAGCGGGCCTGCGCCTCCACGGCGGTGACCGCGCCGCTGGCGAGGTCCACCACCGGCTGGTGCAGCAGGGTGAAGCTGCCCTCCCGGACGGCGACCCGCAGCCGTTCCTCCAGCTCGGTGCGGCGCTCCAGGTCGGCGCGCATGGCCGGGCTGTACAGCACCACCCGGCCCTTGCCCTCCGACTTGGCCCGGTACATCGCGAGGTCGGCGTTGCGCATCAGCTCGTCGGCGGCGGCTCTCGGGTCGGCCGCCGGGCCGCGCTCGGGGGTGCCGAAGGCGATCCCGATGCTGGCCGCGACGCCGAGTTCGGCCCCGCCGATCCAGTACGACTCGGAGAGCGCGACCCGCAGCCGCTCGGCGAGCTCCTGCACCTGGAGGCGGCCGAGCGGGCCGCAGACCAGCGCGGCGAACTCGTCCCCGCCGAACCGGGCGACGGTGTCCCCGCAGCGCACCGCCGCCTGGAGCCGGCGGGCGGCCTGGACCAGCAGCTCGTCGCCGACCTGGTGGCCGACGGTGTCGTTGACCGCCTTGAAGCCGTCCAGGTCGAGGAAGAGCACCGCGACGCCGGTGCCGGCCCCGTCCTCGGGCCCGTGCGGGCGGCCGTGCTCGTGGCCGCGTTCGCCGCGGGCGCCCAGCGCGGCGCGCAGCCGCAGCGCGAACAGCGCCCGGTTGGGCAGGTCGGTCAGCGGGTCGTGGAAGGCGTTGTGCTGCAACTGGGCCTGGAGCATGACGCGTTCGGTGACGTCCCGGCTGTTGAGGATCAGGCCGTCGCGGTAGCGGCTGACGGTGGACTCCACGTGCAGCCACTCGCCGCCGCCGGAGCGGATCCGGCACTCCACCCGGGCGGAGGCCTCGGCGGCGCCGGGGGCGCGGTGCGCGGCGAGCCGGCCGCGGGCCAGGAAGCGGCGCACCTCCTGCAGCACCCGCTCGACGTCCTCGGGGTGGACCAGGTCGAGCAGCCCGCCGCCGACCAGCTCCTCCGGGTCGCGCCCGTAGACGCCGAGCGCGGCCGGGGAGACGTAGCTGAGCGTGCCGTCCGCGTCGGCGATCATGATGACGTCGCTGGAGCCCTGCACCAGGGAGCGGAAGTGCGCCTCCTTCTGGGCGAGTTCCTGCGCCAGCGAGAGGTTGTCCAGCAGCATCACGCCCTGCCGCAGGATCAGCGCCAGGCCGACCGTGCAGGCGGCCGCGGCCACCACCCGGTCCAGCGGGCGGCCGCCGAGCGCGTTGTAGAGGATGCCGGCGGTGCAGACGCCGGCCGCCGCGTACGGGGTGAGCGCGCTGAAGGTGGTGGCCACCCGGCGGCGCGGGGTGCCGCCGGCCGAGGGGTGCTCACGGCTGGGCCGGCGCCAGCGCGGGGACCAGGGCGCCCAGGCGAGCAGCACGCTGCCGGCGAACCAGCCGGCGTCCAGCAGCTCGCCGGAGCGGTAGCCGCTGCGCAGCTCGGGGGTGGTGAACAGGGCGTCGCAGATCACCGTGACGGCCAGCCCGACCATGGCGGTGTGCACGGCCGCCCGGTTGCCGTCCCGGCCGCCGAAGCGCAGGCCGACGACCAGCGAGACCAGCAGGATGTCCAGCACCGGGTAGGCCAGGTTGAGGGCCAGCCGCAGCGGGGAGCCGTCCTCGCCGGCCGCCACCCGGCCGAGCGCCAGGCTCCAGCTGAGGGTGAACAGCGAGCCGGCGACCAGCCAGGCGTCCAGCAGCAGGCAGAGCCAGCCGGCCGCGTTGCGCGGGCGCTGGGCGAGCACCACCACGCCGGTGATGGCGAGCGGGGCGAACAGCAGGAAGGCGTACTCGGCGAGCGAGTCCTCCGGCAGCGGGGAGCGCAGCACCAGCTCGTACCAGCCCCAGGTGCCGTTGCCGAAGGAGACCATCAGCGAGGAGAGGCCGAACAGCAGCCAGGCCGGCCGGGCGTGGCCGTTGACCGTGCAGCCGTACGCGAGGCAGGACAGCGCCGCGGCCAGGGCCGCCGCGGCGAGCCCGAAGTCCCCCATGAAGACGGCGATCTGGCGGGAGCCCCAGCCGAGGGCGGCGCCGGCCGCGTAGGCCAGGCAGAGCGCGGCGAGGGCGGCACCGGGCAGCCGGCGGCTGTGCAGCAGGCGGCACAGGAGGTGCTCCGGGGCGGCCTGCGGGTCGGTCTGCGGACCGGCCTGCGGGTCCGGCGGCCCGGCCGGGCCGGACGACTCCGGGGCGTGCCCGGAAGGCGGCGCGGACGGCACGGACGGCTCCGCGGGCGGGGGCAGGACGGACGCTCCGACCGGCGCGGACGTGTCGGCGCCCGGCACCCCCGGCCGCCCGGCCCCGGGCAGCACCGCATCGGTGGAGCTCACTCGGCCTCTCCCCCTCCGGCCCGGGACCTGGCGCCCCGGACACGGGCCACCGGCCGCGCACCCGGTGGACGTACGCGGTGTCCTGGCGCCCCGTCAGGGCTGCGGCCCAGGGGGTACCCGGCCTGCCGGCCGGCGCACCGCACCGATGTTCCCACCCGGGACACTACACCACCTCGGTCACTCAATGAGACGCACACTCAACTTAGAGTAATGGCCCCGGGGTAGGGAAATGCACCCGATTCCCCCGGATCGGCCCGGTTGGCGGCGGCGCGCGGACGGGGGCTCACGCGGCGCGCACGGGAGCACGAAGCGGCGCCCGTCCCCACCCGGGGGACGGGCGCCGCCCGGCGGGGACGGGCCGGCGGTCAGTCGCCGACCGGGGCCAGCTCCTCCGGGAAGAGCCGCAGGCGGTGCGCCAGCGCGGCCGCCTCGCCCCGGCCGGCCACCTCCAGCTTGCCGAGGATGTTGGAGACGTGGACGCTCGCGGTCTTCGGCGAGATGTACAGCTCCTCGGCGATCTGGCGGTTGGTGCGGCCCCGGGCGAGCAGCCGGAGCACGTCCCGCTCACGGGGGGTGAGCCCGAACGGATCCGCGCCGGCCGGTGCCCGGGTGCCCCCGGCGGCCGCGGCGGGCCCGGACAGGGCCAGGCCGGCCCGCTCGGCGAGCGCGGTGATCTCCCCCAGCAGGTGGACGTCACCCCGGACCCGGGCCAGCTCCCGCGCCTCGCGCAGCAGTTCGGCGCCCTCCTCCCGGCGGCCGGCCACCACCTCGGCCTCGGCGCCCCGCAGCAGTGCCAGCACCAACGGGTACGGCAGCCCGGTGGTCCGCAGCTCGCCCGCCGCGGCGGCCCAGTGCGCGGCCGTGTCGGCGCCCTCGGCGCGGGCGAGTTCGCCCTCCAACAGGCGGGCCCAGCCGTGGTGCAGCGGCGCCTTGGGGCGCAGCCCGGCGGCCGCGGCGGTGATCCTGGCCAGCGCCTCGGCCCGGCCCTCGGCGGCCTCCGGCAGGCCCCGGCTGTCGGCCTCCGCGCCGGCCGCGTCCACCAGCAGCGGGTAGAAGTCCGCCTCGTAGCCCACCGCGACACCGTCGTCCAGCGCGGCCCGGAGTTCGGCGCGGGCGTCCAGCGGCCGTCCGCTGCGGGCGGCCAGCCGCAGCGCCAGCTGGCTGATCGGGATGGCGTGCTGCACCTGGCCGACCCGGTTGGCGGCCCGGGCCTGGGCGAGCAGGCCGGCCGCGGCGGCCAGGTCCCCGCGCATCAGGGCGAGTTCGCCGCGCATCCGGTCGAGGAACTCGGTGTGGGTGCCGCCGGTGCCGGTCCGGTCGGAGCCGGCGAGCACCGCGGCGGCCTCGTCGAGGCGGCCGACGTCGACCAGCGCCTCGGCCAGGTTGCCCGTCAGGATGCTGCCGGTGTTGCGCAGCAGGCCGGTGCTGTCGGCGGCCTCCAGGCCCTCCCGGGCCAGCTCCACCGCCTCCTGCGAGCGGCCGAGCGAACGCAGCATGCTGGCCAGGTTGTTGATGCCGCGCAGCAGCACGTCCGGCATGCCGAGCCGGCGGGTGGCGGCGATCGCCTCGGTCAGCGCGGCGACCGCCCGGTCCGGATCGTCGTCGAGGCCGTAGCGCAGGCTGCCGAGGGTCATCAGGGCGTGCTGCTCGACGGCGTGGGCGCCGACCTCGCGGGCGATCGCGACGGCCCGCTCGGCCAGTTCGATGTGCTCGCGGGTGGGGCTGCCGAGCATCGCGATACCCGCGCCGAGCGCGAAGACCTCGGCCTGGACGGCGGACGGCGGCAGGTTCTCCACCAGGCGGTGGGCGTAGCCGATCTCCTCGTCGTCACCGGAGCGGCGCAGATGGCCGAGCATCCGCGCCCGGTTCATCCGGAACCAGGCCGAGCGGACCGGGTTGCGGGGCTCGTCGACCAGCTTCAGCGCCCGCTTGGACAGGCTCAGCCCGCGCTCGCGGTCGCCGCTGCGGCGGGCCGCCACCACGGCCTCGGCCAGCACGTCGATCAGCTGCAGCCGCTCGCAGGCGACCAGGGCCTCACCCTCCGGCGCGGCGGGGTCACAGGCGGCCGGCGGGTAGGTCTCGGCCCAGTCGTACGGGCGCAGGGTGTTGGCGCGGACGTCCTCGGAGACCTGGTCCCACAGCTCCAGGGCGCGCTCCAGCATCCGCAGCTGCTCGGCGAAGGCGTTGCGGCGGCGGGCGGCGCGGGCCGCGTCCAGGGCGGTCGGCAGGGCCCGGTCGGGGTCGTGCGCCTGGTACCAGTAGTTGGCCAGCCGGGCGGGCAGCACGTCCGCGCCGACCAGGTGCGGGCGCCGCTCCAGGGCGGCGGCGTAGCGGCGGTTGATCCGGTGCCGCTCACCGGGCAGCAGGTCGTCCGAGACCGCCTCGCGCACCAGCGCGTGCCGGAACCGGTAGCCGTCGCCGTCGGTGTCCGGGCGCAGGATGCTGGCGCCGACGGCGGCGCGCAGCGACTCGATCAGCTCCTCCTCGTCGTCGTCCAGGACGGCGGCGAGCAGCGCGTGTTCGACGTAGGAGCCGCCCTCGGCGGCGATCCGCAGCACCCGCTGGGTCTCCTCGTCCAGGGCCTCCACCCGGACCAGCAGGATGTCGCGCAGCGAGTCGGTGAGCCCGGCCGCGCAGCCGCTCTGGAAGGCGGTGGCGAGCTCCTCGACGAAGAAGGGGTTGCCCTCGGAGCGGCGGTGGATGCGGTCGACCAGCTCGCCGTCCGGCGCGGTGGTGCCAAGGATGCCGGCCAACTGCTCGGCGACCTCGCCGCGTTCGAACCGGGCCAGCTCCAGCCGCTGGACGGTGCGCAACCGTTCGAGCTCGGCGAGGAAGGGTCTGAGCGGGTGGCGGCGGTGCAGGTCGTCGCTGCGGTAGGTGGCGACCAGCAGCACCCGGGCCCGGTGCAGGGTGCGGACCAGGTAGGCGAGCAGCTCCCGGGTGGAGCGGTCGGACCAGTGCAGGTCCTCCACGGCGAGGACGAGGGTACGGTCCGCGCCGAGCCGTTCGAACAGCCTCGCGGTGTGCTCGAACAGCCGGGCCCGGCCGTACTCGTCGTTGGCCTCGCCGTCGGCGGCCTCCCCGAAGTCGGGCAGCAGCCGGGCCAGATGACCCTCCATGCCGGCGGCCGCGGCCTCCAGTTCGCCGCCCAGGGTGCGGTGCAGCCGGCGCAGCGCGGCGGACAGCGGCGCGTACGGCAGTCCCTCGGCGCCGACCTCCAGACAGCCGCCCAGCGTGGTCACCACGCCCCCGGCGTCGGCGGCCTGACGGAGGAACTCCTCCAGCAGCCGGGTCTTGCCGACCCCCGCCTCGCCGCCGACCAGCACGGTCTGCGGGAGCCCCGACCTGGCCCGGTCCAGCGCCTGGGCGAGTGCGGTGATCTCGGTGCCACGGCCGACGAAGACGGGACTCACCGATATCTGCTGCATGGAGGCGAGCATGCCATAAACGTCGTGCGCGCTCCGACCGGTTATCCCGCTCCCCGGACGCCCGGAGGGGGAGGCGCTCCCCCGCGGCGCCTCCCCCTCCGTCATGTCCTCGGCACCCGGGTGCCGGTCCGTCAGCATTCGGACGGACGGACGGCGCGCCGCTGGATGCGGAAGCCGACGTTCGGCCGCCGTCCGGTGCGTCCGGCGGTCTTCGCCTCGCGGACCAGGCGCTCGTGCTCGGCGTGGGCCTGGAGCTCCAGGGCCTGCTGCTGGATGAGCTCGTACTCGATCACGGTGTTTCCCCTCGTGGGTTTCGCTGTCTCTCTCGTGCTGAGTACAGACTGCTCCCCCAGGGGGGCGGGCCACATCGGCAGACTGCCGGATCTTCCGGGGCCGGTCCGCCTTAGACCCGGGGCCCGGACGGCACCCGGGCGGACCACGGATAGGGCAAAGGCCCGGCCCTACCCCCTTATGCGGGGTAAGACCGGGCCTCATTCGTCTAAGTAGGCCTTAGGGCGCCTTAGACACCTTGGAAACTCAGGCGGAGACGCCCAGCTTCTCAAGGATCAAATCCTTGACGCGCGCCGCGTCGGCCTGACCGCGGGTGGCCTTCATGACCGCGCCGACCAACGCGCCCACCGCGGCGACCTTGCCGTCGCGGATCTTGGCGGCGACCGCCTCGTTCTCGGCGATGGCCTGGTCGACCGCGGCGCCGAGCGCGGAGTCGTCCGAGACCACGGCCAGGCCGCGCTTCTCGACGACCTCGTCCGGCTCGCCCTCGCCGGCCAGCACGGCCTCGATGACCTGGCGGGCCAGCTTGTCGTTCAGCTTGCCCTCGGCGACCAGCGCGGTGACCCGGGCGACCTGCACCGGGGTGATCGGCTGCTCGGCCAGCTCGGTACCGGTCTCGTTGGCGCGGCGGGCCAGCTCGCCCATCCACCACTTGCGGGCCTGATCGGCCGGGGCGCCGGCGGCGATGGTCTCCAGGATCGGCTCGACCGCGCCGGCGTTCAGCACCGACTGCATGTCCTTGTCGGACAGGCCCCACTCGCCCTGCAGCCGGGCCCGGCGCACCCGCGGCAGCTCGGGCAGCGCGGCGCGCAGCTCCTCCACCCAGTCGCGCGAGGGCGCGATCGGGACGAGGTCCGGCTCCGGGAAGTAGCGGTAGTCCTCGGCGTTGTCCTTGATCCGGCCCGAGGTGGTGCTGCCGTCGTCCTCGTGGAAGTGGCGGGTCTCCTGGACGATGGTGCCGCCCTCGCCCAGCACCGTGGCGTGCCGCTGGATCTCGAACCGGGCGGCCCGCTCGACGCTGCGCAGCGAGTTGACGTTCTTGGTCTCGGAGCGGGTGCCGAAGGTCTCGGTGCCGTTGGGGCGCAGCGACAGGTTGACGTCGCAGCGCATCTGGCCCTTGTCCATCCGGGCCTCGGAGACGCCCAGCGAGCGGATCAGCTCGCGCAGCTCGGCGACGTACGCCTTGGCGACCTCGGGGGCGCGCTCGCCGGCACCGACGATCGGCTTGGTGACGATCTCGATCAGCGGGATGCCGGCCCGGTTGTAGTCCAGCAGCGAGTGGGTGGCACCGTGGATGCGGCCGGTGGCGCCGCCGACGTGGCTGGACTTGCCGGTGTCCTCCTCCATGTGGGCGCGCTCGATCTCCACGCGGAAGACCGTGCCGTCCTCCAGCTGCACGTCGAGGTGGCCGTTGAAGGCGATCGGCTCGTCGTACTGCGAGGTCTGGAAGTTCTTGGGCATGTCCGGGTAGAAGTAGTTCTTCCGCGCGAACCGGCACCACTCGGCGATCTCGCAGTTCAGCGCCAGGCCGATCTTGATCGCCGACTCCACGCCGACCGCGTTGACCACCGGCAGCGAGCCCGGCAGGCCCAGACAGGTCGGGCAGACCTGGCTGTTCGGCTCGGCGCCCAGCTCGGTCGAGCAACCGCAGAACATCTTGGTCTTGGTGCCCAGCTCGACGTGGACCTCAAGGCCCATCACCGGGTCGTACGACGCGAGAGCGTCCTCGTAGGAGACCAGGTTCATGACGCTCACAGCGTCCCCTTCACTAAAAGCTTTCGGAGGTAGCGGCCCGGCCCGCGCGGACGGCGGGCCGGGCCGCTCGGGGCTCGGTCAGCCCAGCAGCACGTCGTCGTCGCCGAGCCGGCGCAGCTCGCGCACCAGCAGGGCGGTCCCGGTGACCAGGGCCGCGGCACCGACCAGGGCGTTGATCAGCTTGAGGGTGTCGTTCTCGGACCGGGCCTTCTTGACGTCCTTGACGATGGAGATCGCCCCGAACGCGCTGGTGCCGATGGACAGCCACAGGCCGGGCTTCGAGTGCTTGAAACCCTTGGCCTTCTCGATCTTGCTCACAGTGCCGGTGCCTCCTCCAGCAGGGGGTGCCCCCACTTGTCGTTGAGTGCGGCCTCGACGGCGCCGCCCACGCGGTACAGGCGGTCGTCCGCCATCGCGGGTGCGATGATCTGCAGGCCGACCGGAAGATTGTCCTCCGGGGCCAGGCCGCAGGGCAGCGACATGGCCGCGTTGCCCGCCAGGTTGGACGGAATCGTGCACAGGTCGGCCAGGTACATCGCCATCGGGTCGTCGGCGCGCTCGCCGATCGGGAAGGCGGTGGTCGGCGTGGTCGGGGAGACCAGCACGTCCACGCCGGCGAAGGCGGCGTCGAAGTCCCGCGAGATGAGGGTGCGGACCTTCTGGGCCGAGCCGTAGTAGGCGTCGTAGTAACCCGAGGAGAGGGCGTAGGTGCCCAGGATGATGCGGCGCTTCACCTCGGGGCCGAAGCCGGCCTCACGGGTGAGGGCGGTGACGTCCTCGGCGGAGCGGGAGCCGTCATCGCCGACCCGCAGGCCGTAGCGCATCGCGTCGAAGCGGGCCAGGTTAGAGGAGGCCTCGCTCGGCGCGATCAGGTAGTACGCGGGCAGCGCCAGGGTGAAGGACGGGCAGGAGACCTCGACGACCTCGGCGCCCAGCTCGCGCAGCAGTTCCACGGACTCGTTGAACCGCTGCATCACGCCGGCCTGGTAGCCCTCGCCGGCGAACTCCTTGACCACGCCGATCCGCATGCCGCGGACGTCGCGCAGCTTCGCGGCCTCGACCACGGCCGGGACCGGCGCGTCGATCGAGGTGGAGTCCAGCGGGTCGTGGCCGGCGATGGCCTCGTGCAGCAGCGCCGCGTCCAGGACCGTACGGGCGCAGGGGCCGCCCTGGTCGAGGCTGCTGGAGAACGCCACCAGGCCGTAGCGGGAGACCGAACCGTAGGTCGGCTTGACGCCGACGGTGCCGGTGACCGCGCCGGGCTGGCGGATCGAGCCGCCGGTGTCGGTGCCGATCGCCAGCGGGGCCTCGTAGGCGGCCAGCGCGGCGGCCGAGCCGCCGCCGGAGCCGCCGGGGATGCGGGAGAGGTCCCACGGGTTGCCGGTCACGCCGTAGGCGGAGTTCTCGGTGGAGGAGCCCATCGCGAACTCGTCCATGTTGGTCTTGCCGAGGATCACCACGCCGGCGTCCTTCAGACGCGTGGTCAGGGTGGCGTCGTACGGCGGGACCCAGCCTTCGAGGATCTTGGATCCGCAGGTGGTCGGCACGCCCTTGGTGGTGAAGACGTCCTTGAGCGCGAGCGGGACGCCGGCCAGCGGGCCCAGCTCCTCGCCCTTGGCGCGCTTGGCGTCGACGGCCCGGGCGGCGCTCAGCGCGCCCTCGGTGTCCACGTGCAGGAAGGCGTTGACCTTCTGGTCGACGGCCTCGATGCGGTCCAGGTGCGCCTGGGCGACCTCGACGGCGGAGACCTCGCCCTTGGCGATCGCGGAGGCGGTCTCGGCGGCGGTGAACTTGATCAGCTCGGTCATCTCGGTCAGTCCTCCCCGAGGATCTGCGGCACACGGAAACGCTGCTCCTCGGCGGCGGGGGCGCCGGCCAGCGCCTGCTCCGGGGTGAGCGACGGCCGCACCTCGTCCGCGCGCATGACGTTGGTCAGCGGCAGCGGGTGGGAGGTCGGCGGGACGTCCTGTCCGGCGACCTCGGAAACGCGGGCGACCGCGCCGATGATCACGTCGAGCTGCTCGGCGAAGTGGTCCAGCTCTTCGGCCTGCAACTCAAGACGCGACAGCCGAGCGAGGTGGGCGACCTCCTCGCGCGTGATGCCAGGCATGCAGCGATCCTCAGGGTGAGTTCTGGTGAGGCCCGGCGGTGCCGTCAGGCGGTACCGGGCCCGGACGGGGCGGCCCGGTGGGCGCCCCCGTCCTCTTGGTCTGTGGGCCCATCCTATGGGGCGAGGCCCCACCCCCGGCGAACGAGTAACCCCGGTGCGCGGTCACCGGGGGCCCGGGGCGGGCCCGACGGGCCCCCGGGGGCGGCCCCCGGAGGCCGTCACTGCGGGCGGGTCTGCGCCCAACTCTGCGCGCCGGGCGCGTTGATCTCCAGCTTCGCGGACTGCACCGACTGCGCCACCGGTTGGATCACGGGCTGGATCACCGGTTGGATCACCGGCTGGCGGGCGGCCGGCAGGACCGGCGGCAGCACGGGCTTGATCACCGGCGGCAGGGCCTGCGGCAGCAGCGGCTGGCCGGTCGGTCCGACGGGCGCGACCGGGGCCGGCGGCTGGGGCGCCGGATGGGCGTACGGCTGGGCGTACGGGTGCGGCACGGGCTGCGGGACCGCTTGGATCACGGGCTGCGGTACGGGCTGGGGTACGGGCTGGATCAGCGGCTGCCCCATGGGCTGCGTCGCGCAGGGCCGGGGCACGGGCTGCGCGAACGGCTGGGCCGCCGGCTGCACGGCCACGGGCAGCTGGGCGGCCGCCGGTAGCTGGGCCGCCGCGGGCAGCTGGGCGGCCGGACGCTCCACCCGTTCGGGCCGGACCGGGCGCTCCTGGCCCTGCCGGTCCTGGCGTTCCTGGAGGCCGTGGCGCTGGTGCCGCTCCTGGCGCTCCAGCCGCTCCTGCCGCTCGTAGCGCTCCAGCCGCTCCACCGGCGGGGCGCCGGTGCGGTGCACCCGCAGCCAGGCGGTGGCCTGCTCGGCCGGCAGCGCGGCCGACACCAGCCAGCCCTGCACCGCGTCCACGCCCATGCAGTGCAGCCGCTCCCAGGTCTCGTCGTCCTCGACGCCCTCGGCGACCACGGTCAGCCCGAGCGAGTGGGCGAGCTCCACCGAGCAGCGGACCACGGCCGCGTCGTGGTCGTCGGCGACCATCCGGGAGACGAACGAGCGGTCGATCTTCAGCTCGCCGACCGGCAGGCTGCGCAGCCGCACCAGCGAGGAGTGGCCGGTGCCGAAGTCGTCCAGGGACATCCCGACGCCGTAGCCGCGCAGCTCCGCCAGGGTGTCGGCGGCCCGCCGGGAGTCGTCCAGCAGCAGCCGCTCGGTGATCTCCAGCTGCAGCGCGTGGGCCGGCACCTGGTGGCGCACGAGGTGCCCGGCGACCCGCTGGGCGAAGCCGGGGTTGAGCACGTCACGCGGCGAGACGTTCACCGCGACCTGCACCTGCAGGCCCTGGTCGCGCCAGTACGCGAGCTGGCCGACCGCGGCCTCCAGCACGTAGTCGGTCAGCCGGGGCATCAGGCCGCTGGACTCGGCGAGGCCGACGAACTCGTCCGGCGACACCTTGCCCTGGCCGGGCCGTTCCCAGCGCAGCAGCGCCTCCAGGCCGACCACCCGGCCGTCGAAGGCCACCTTCGGCTGGTAGTGCAGCTGCACCTCGCCGGTCTCCAGGGCCCGGCGCAGGTCGCCCAGCAGCCCGATCCGGTACGGCGTGTCGGCGTCCTGCGCCTCGTCGTACTGCTCGACCGAGGTGCGGCCCTGCTGGGCGTGGCCCATCGCCACGTCCGCGCGGCGCAGCAGCGACTCGGCGTCCTGGGCGTGCTTGGGGTAGACGCAGACGCCGGCGCTGGCCTCCAGGACGAGCAGCAGGCCGTCCAGGCGGATCGGCGCGGCCAGCTCGGCGATCAGGGCCTTGGCGACGCGTTCCAGGGTGTCCGGGCAGCCGACGCCGGGCAGCAGGACGGCGAACTCGTCGCCGCCCATCCGGGCCACCAGCGGCCGGCCGCGCCGGTGCGGGGGCAGCCCGGCGTACACCTCGTCCACCGAACCGCGGGCGGCCGCGCCGGCGTGGCCGCCGGAACGCAGCGCGCGGTGCAGCCGGCGGGCGATGTGCACCAGCAGCCGGTCGCCGGCGGTATGGCCGAGCGTGTCGTTGAGTGACCGGAACCGGTCGAGATCGAGCAGTATCAGGCCGACGCTGTAGCCCTCCTCGTGCTCGGCGATCGCCTCCTGGGCGGCGAGCAATAAGGCCTGACGGTTGGGCAGGTCGGTCAGCGGGTCGGTGAGCTGGTCGCGGGCACGGTCCCGGGCGATCCGCCAGGCGGCGACCAGGACGGCCAGCGGCACGGCGAACAGCGGCAACAGCTCGGGCTCGTACCGGTAGACCAGGACGGCCAGCGGGATGAGCGGCGCGGCACCGGCCAGCAGCACGCCGAGCAGCAGGACCGCACCTGCCACCCCCTGCGGCGGGCGTGTGGGCGCACCGCCGGTCGTACGATCCATAAGCCCTGTCCTCCGTCGGGCCCGCCCCGTCAGGCCGCCTCACGGCGTGAGGCACACCGTAGTGCGCCGGCAGCTGCCGGGCATGGAGCGGCCCCGCGGAGACCGGCTCAGCCGGTGCCCCCACCCCTGCTGACACTCTGTTGCGCTCCAGGGTATGCCGGGGTCCCCCGCGTGGGCAGACTTTCGGACAACCGGGAACGCACCATAACGATCAGGTACCGCACGGTGACACAGTGACTCCGGGCGCCGTGCCCGATCCCACTGTGCCCGCAATCCACCGCGCGGGACCCGGTGACGTTGCATCAGGAAGATAACAACACGGATTCAGGGTGTCTGCGGTCGGGTCAGCCCTCGGACGCCTCCGGCACCTCCCCCGCGACGGCCTTCTCCGCCTCGCCGTCCGCCCCCGGCTCCCCGGTTGCGGCCTCCCCCTCGGCCGGGGCGATGCCCAGGTGCTCGCGGGCCGCGTCCGGCCCCCGCTCCAGCAGCACGGCGAACCCGGCGTCGTCCAGCACCGGCAGGCCCAGCTGCACCGCCTTGTCGTACTTGGAACCGGGGTTGTCACCGGCCACCACGAAATGGGTCTTCTTCGACACCGAACCGGTCACCTTCGCACCGCGCGAGGTCAGCGCCTCCTTGGCGCCGTCCCGGGTGTGCCCGGCGAGGGTGCCGGTGACCACCACCGTCAGGCCCTCCAGCGGCCGCTCGCCCTCGTCCTCCTCGAACTCCTCGGTGAAGCGGACGCCGGCCGCGCGCCACTTCTCCAGGATCTCGCGGTGCCAGTCCTCGGCGTACCACTCGACGATCGAGCGGGCGGTGCCCGGGCCGACGCCCTCCGTGGCGGCGAGCTCCTCCTCGGTGGCGGCGAAGACGCGGTCCAGGTCGCGGAACTCCCGGGCCAGCGCCTGGGCGGCGACCGGGCCGACGTGCCGGATCGACAGCCCGTTCAGGAAGCGCCACAGCGGGCGCTCCTTGGCCTGCTCGATGTTGTCGAGCATCACACCGGTGTTCTTCCGGGCCGCACCCGAGGTGGTGGCGAAGAAGAACACCTCCTTCTCCTCGCCGGTCTCGTCGTCCAGCTTGGGCATGCCGGTCTTCTGGTCGCGCACCAGCACCTTGATCGGCAGCAGCTGCTCCACGGTCAGCCCGAAGATGTCGCCCTCGTTGCGCACCGGGGCGTCGGCCGGGGCCAGCGGCTGGGTCAGCGCGGTGGCGGCGACGTACCCGAGCCCCTCGATGTCCAGCGAGGACCGCCCGCCGAGGAAGGCGATCCGCTCCCGGATCTGCGCCGGGCAGAACCGCGCGTTGGGGCAGCGCAGGTCGATGTCCCCCTCGGCCATCGGACGCAGCTCGCTGTCGCACTCGGGGCACCGCACGGGCATGACGAAGGCCTGCTCGGTGCCGTCCCGCAGGTCGTACACCGGGCCGAGGATCTCCGGGATCACGTCACCGGCCTTGCGCAGCACGACGGTGTCGCCGAGCAGCACGTCCTTGGCCTTGACGACCTCCTGGTTGTGCAGCGTCGCGTACTGGACCATCGAGCCCGCCACCTTCACCGGCTCGGCCAGCACCGCGTACGGGGTGGCCCGGCCGGTGCGCCCGATGCCCACCTTGATCTCGGCCAGCCTGCCGGTGACCTCCTCCGGCGGGTACTTCCAGGCGATCGCCCAGCGCGGGGACTTGGAGGTGGCGCCGAGCCGGCCCTGCAGGGCGATCTCGTCCACCTTGACGACCACGCCGTCGATCTCGTGCTCGACCGAGTGCCGCTGCTCGCCGAAGTGCTTGATGAAGGCGCGGACCTCGTCGAGCGTGCCGACCACCTGGTTGTGCCGGGCCGTGGGCAGGCCCCACCCGCGCAGCAACTCGTAGGCGTGCGACTGGCAGTCGATGTCGAAGCCGCTGCGGGCACCGATGCCGTGCACCACCATGCGCAGCGGACGGGAGGCGGTGACCAGGGGGTCCTTCTGGCGCAGCGAACCGGCCGCCGCGTTACGCGGGTTCATGAACAGCCGGATCATCGCCCGGGGCCGCTTGCCCTCCTTGGCACGCTCCTCGTTCTCCTGCCGGCGGCGCTCGTTCTCCTCGGCGAAGGAGGCGTTGAGCGCGTCGAACTCCTCGGTCGGGAAGTACACCTCGCCGCGGATCTCCACCAGCGCGGGGACGTCGTCCCCGTGCAGCCGGTGCGGGATCTCCTTGATGGTGCGGACGTTGGCGGTGATGTCCTCGCCGACCCGGCCGTCGCCGCGGGTGGCGGCCTGCACCAGCCGGCCGTTCTCGTAGGTGAGGTTGACGGCCAGTCCGTCCACCTTGAGCTCGCACAGGTAGTGGTAGTCGATGCCGGACAGCTCGGCCCCGACCCGCTCGGCCCAGGCGGCGAGCTCGTCCCCGTCCATCGCGTTGTCCAGGCTGAGCAGGCGCTCGCGGTGCTCGACGGAGGCGAACAGCCCCGCGACCACCGCCCCGCCGACCTTCTGCGAGGGCGACTCCGGGGTCACCAGCGCCGGGTGCCCGGCCTCCAGCGCCTCCAGCTCGCGCATCAGGGCGTCGAACTCGGCGTCGCTGACGGTCGGCGCGTCCTGCTCGTAGTACCGCGCCCGGTGGTCCTCGATCTCGGCCGCCAGCTCCGCGTGCCGCCTGCGCACCTCCGCCGGGACGTCCTCCCAGCCCTCGACAGCCACCACCGCAAGCCTCCTACCGTCTCATTCCGGGTTGTCCACCAGGCTCTGCGCCGCCCTCACGCTCAGTGACAACGCCTTGCGCGCGTACGCCGGGGAGGCCCCGGCCAGCCCGCAGGTCGGCGTCACCAGCACATGGCGGCCGAGCAGCTCCGGGGCGAACCCGAGCCTGCGCCACAACGTCCTGACACCCTGGACACTACCGGCAGGGTCTGACAGTCCACGGTCGGTGGAGGGGACGACACCGGCCAGGATCGCGGTGCCCGCCTCGACCGCCTCGCCCAGGTCGTCGTCCTCACGCTCCGTCAACAGCGAGAAGTCCAGCGACAGTCCGGCGACCCCGGCACGGCGCAGCAGCGGGACCGGCACGCCGGGCGCGCAGCAGTGCACGACCACGGGGGCGTCGAGGGCGCGGATCAGCTCGCGCAGCTGCTCCTCGGCGATCTGACGGTCCACCGCGCGCAGCCGCTGGAAGCCGCTGGCCGTCTTCACCGAGCCGGCCAGCACGGCGGGCAACGAGGGCTCGTCCAGCTGGAGCACCACCTCGGCGCCCGGGATCCGCCGACGGACGTCGGCCAGGTGGCGGCGCAGGCCCTCGGTGAGCGAGCCGGTGATGTCACGGCACGCGCCGGGGTCGGCGAGCGCCTTCTCGCCGTGCTTGAGCTCGACCGAGGCGGCCAGCGTCCACGGCCCGACGGCCTGCACCTTGAGCGCGCCGGTGTACCCCTGGGTGAACTCCTCCAGGGCGTCCAGGTCCTCGCCGAGCCAGGAGTGGGCGCGCCGGGTGTCCCGGCCCGGCCGGTCGGTGAACCGCCAGCCGCTGGGCTCGGTCTGCGCGAACAGTTCGACCAGCAGCCCGGCCCCGCGGCCGATCATGTCGGCGCCCGGCCCGCGGGCCGGCAGCTCGGGCAGGAACGGCAGGTGCTCCAGCGCCCCGGTCGAGGTCTTGGCGGCCTCCCGGGCGTCGGTGCCGGGCAGCGAGCCGACGCCGGTCGCGGCGCCGCGCAGGTCGGGGAAGGAATGTCCGTTGCTCACCCGCCCGAGCCTAGTGCGCCGCGCGGGGGCTCCCCGCTCATCCGGGCCCGTGGACCAGCGCGACCGCCGCCTCGGCGAAGGCGTGGACGCGGGCGGTCGCCCCGTCGGCCGGCCACAGCAGTGCCCACTCCAGCGGTGGGGCACCGTCGAGGGGGACGTACGCGACGTCGGGGCGGACGTAGTAGCGGCGGGTGTGGGCACCGACCGGGAGCACGCCCTGCCCGGCGCCGACGAGGGTGAGCGCCTCCTGGAACGTCACGGCCCGCGGCCCCGGCGCCGCGCCCTGCGGCGGCACGGGCACGGCCGCGTGGCCGTCCAGGCGCAGCACCGGCACCCGGGCCAGCTCCGCGACGGGGACGCCGGCGCGGCCGGCGAGGGGGTGGTCGACGGGAACGGCCAGCATCCACGGCTCGGCGACCAGGACGGGGCCGCAGGCGATCCCGGGCTCGTGGCACACGGTGCCCAGCCCCAGGTCGGCCTCGCCCTCGCACAGCCAGGGGAGCAGCTCACCGGTCTGCGCCTCCCGCAGGCGCACCTCGCAGTCGGGCGTCCGGTCGCGGAACGCCTGCGCGGCCCCGGCCACCAGCTGGCCCGCGGCCGCGCCGACGAAGGCGACCCGCAGGGTGCCGGACAGACCCCGCCCCGCCTCGACCGCCCGTTCCATCGCCGCACCCACGGCCTGCCACGCCGGCCGGAGGTCCTCGACCAGGTTCCGCCCCGCGGCGGTGAGTTCGACGTGCCGGCTGGTGCGGCGGAACAGCGGCACGCCCACCCGCCGCTCCACCTTGCGGACGGTCTGGCTCACCCGGGTCGTCGAGACGTGCAGGCGCTCGGCGGTCCGCCCGAAGTGCAGTTCCTCGGCGAGCACCAGCAGCGCCTCCACCTCGTACCGCTCGATCACGCGTCCTCCGTCCCCGTCGTGAAGCCCCGCTTCACGATCCTTGCGCAGACCGTCGTTGTTCGCCCCGCACCGGCGCAGCAGAGTGGACGGCGTCGAGCCCACCGCACTCCCTGCCCGGAGGACACCATGACCGCCGCCACCGCCCGGAACACCCCGACCGACCGGCACGCGCGGCAGGCCCTGGCCGCCCCGCCCGGTGACACCGCCGCCGTCGTCGCCGAACTGCGCGACCGGGCCGAGATCACCGACGCGCTGTACCGCTTCGCGCTCGGCCAGGACCTCAAGGACCGGGACCTGTTCGCCTCCGCGTTCGCGGCCGACGCCGAGCTCGACTTCCGTCCCGCCGCCGCGCGTTGGGGCGCCGCCCCGCCCCTGATGGCCGGGCGGGACACCATCGTCGACACGATCCTGGAGCTGTTCACCGGCCGGGTCGACACCACCCACCAGATCACCAACCCGCGGATCACCGTCGACGGCGACACCGCCCGGCTGACCGCGCTGGTCGAGGCGCAGCACCTGCTCACCGCCGACCCGACCGTCCACGCCCTGCTGAAGAACCCCTACCGGGTCGAGCTGGTGCGCGACGGCGGCCGCTGGCTGATCCGTCGGATGCGCATCGAGAACACCTGGCTGGTCGGCGACCCCGTCGCCGTCTTCGGGGCCTGACCGCGGGTGGGCCCACGCGTGGGAAGTCGGCCGGGCCGACCTCCCACGCGGCTGCTACGCCCCCGGGCGGACGGTGATGTCGGTGATGTGCGCGTCGCGGGAGGCGTCGAGCGCCGCGACGACGGCCTTCGCCACCGACTCGGGCGCGATCCAGCGGTCGGCGTCGTACGCCTTGCCCTCCTGCTGGTGCACCTTGACCTGCATCGGGGTGGCCGTACGGCCGGGGTAGACGGAGGTCACGCGGACGCCGTGGGAGGACTCCTCCAGGCGCAGCGAGTCGGCGAGCGCCTTGAGACCGTGCTTGCTGGCGGCGTACGCGGACCAGTCGGCGTGGGCGTTGAGGCCGGCGCCGGAGTTGACGAAGACCACGTGGCCCTTGACCAGGCGCAGCGAGGGCAGCAGCAGCCGGGTGAGCTCGGCGGGGGCGACCAGGTTGACGTTCAGGGTCTCCTGCCAGGCCTTGACCGGCAGTTCGCCGACCTGGCCGAGCTCGACCACGCCGGCGACGTGCAGCAGCGAGTCGAGTTCGACCGGGAGCGCCTGGTGGCCGAAGGCCCAGGAGAGCTTGGCCGGGTCGCCGAGGTCGCCGACCAGGGTCTTCGCGCCGGGGAACCGCTCGCGCAGTTCGGCGGCACGGCGGGCGTCGCGGGCGAGCAGCCAGAGGTCGTCGCCGCGCTCGGCGAGACGGTCGGCGAGGACTGCGCCGATGCCGGAGCCGGCGCCGGTGATCAGGTGTGCGGGCATGGTGCCGATCCTCTCAGGCCACGGCCTTCAGCTGTTCCAGGGCCTCGGCGGGCGAGGTGGCGAACAGCACCAGCTCGGCCAGCGGACGCGGCAGGAAGCCCTCGGTGTCCATCCGCTCCAGCTGGGTGCGCAGGCCGTCGTAGAAGCCCTCGGTGTCGAGGACGATCACCGGCTTGTCGTGCAGGCCGTGCTTCTTCAGCTCCAGCACCTCGGTGACCTCGTCCAGCGTCCCGAGGCCGCCCACGAGGACGACGACCGCGTCGGCGCGGGCCAGCAGCTGGGCCTTGCGCTCGGCGAGGTCGCCGGTGGTGACCAGCTCGTCGGCGCCCTGGTACGCCTTGTGCTTCAGCAGCTCGACGGAGATCCCGACCAGCCGGCCGCCGGCGGCCTTCACCCCGTCGGCGAGCACCCCCATCAGCCCGGCGTTGGAGCCGCCCCACACCAGGGTGTGCCCGCCCTCCCCGAGCAGGCGGGCGAACTCGGCGGCGGGGGCCGAGTAGCGGTCGTCGAGCGAGTACGCGGAGCAGAAGACAGAGATGTTCATAGTGCTCCCCGGTCTATCACGGACCCGCCCACCCGCTCACCGGGTTTCCGGCCGCTCAGACCCCGACGGCCCGGCGCTCCGTGGTCGCGATGGTGGCGGAGCCGATGACGCGGGTGCCGTCGTAGAGGACGACGGCCTGGCCGGGGGCGATGCCGCGGGCGGGGGTGTCCAGGGTGACGTGGAGCTCGTCGCCGGCCATCGCCGCCGTGACCGGGACCTCATCGCCGTGGGCGCGCAGCTGGGCGGTGTAGCGGCCCTCGGCCTCGACCGCCTCGGTGCCGCACCAGCGGGGGCGGATGGCGGTGAGGGCGGTGACGTCCAGGCCCTCGGCGGGGCCGACGGTGACGGTGTTGTTCACCGGGGAGATGTCGAGGACGTAGCGCGGCTTGCCGTCGGCGGCGGGGCGGCCGATCCGCAGGCCCTTGCGCTGGCCGATGGTGAAGCCGTACGCGCCGTCGTGCTCGCCGAGCTTGGTGCCGTCGGCGTCGAGGATGTCGCCGCGGGCGGTGCCGAGGTGCTTGGCGAGGAAGCCCTGGGTGTCGCCGTCGGCGATGAAGCAGATGTCGTGGCTGTCGGGCTTCTTGGCGACGGCAATGCCACGGCGCGCGGCCTCCTCGCGGATGGCGTCCTTGGTGGTGTCGCCGAGCGGGAAGAGCGAGTGGGCGAGCTGGTCGGCGTCGAGCACGCCGAGCACGTACGACTGGTCCTTGGCGGCGTCGACGGCGCGGTGCAGCTCGCGGCGGCCACCCGGCAGGTCGACGATCCGGGCGTAGTGGCCGGTGCAGACGGCGTCGAAGCCGAGGGCGATCGCCTTGTCCAGCAGCGCGGCGAACTTGATCTTCTCGTTGCAGCGCAGGCAGGGGTTGGGGGTGCGGCCGGCCGCGTACTCGGCGACGAAATCGTCGATGACGTCCTCGCGGAAGCGCTCGGCGAGGTCCCACACGTAGAAGGGGATGCCGATGACGTCGGCGGCGCGGCGGGCGTCGCGGGAGTCCTCGATGGTGCAGCAGCCGCGGGCGCCGGTGCGGAAGGACTGCGGGTTGGCCGACAGCGCCAGGTGCACGCCGGTCACCTCGTGGCCGGCTTCGACGGCGCGGGCGGCGGCGACGGCGGAGTCCACCCCGCCGGACATCGCGGCGAGCACGCGCAGGCGGCCAGTGGACGGGGTGGTCGGGGCACCGGGGAAGTCAGTCATGATGCACCAAGCGTACGCGCCGCCCGGATGCTTCCCGGAGCGGATTACCGGCGGGCCGGAGCGGAGTACCGGCGGGCCGGAAGCCGGTCACCGGCGGGCGGCGGCCGCCAGTCCGGCGTTGCGGGCGCGGTGCACGGCGGGCTCGATGGCGGCGGCGAGCGCGGCCACGTCCTCCCGGGTGGAGGTGTGCCCGAGCGAGAACCGCAGCGAGGCGCGGGCCAGCAGCGGGTCGACGCCCATCGCGAGCAGCACGTGGCTGGGCTGGGGGACGCCCGCCGAGCAGGCCGAGCCGGTGGAGCACTCGATGCCCTGGGCGTCGAGCAGCATCAGCAGCGCGTCGCCCTCGCAGCCGGGGAAGGAGAAGTGCGCGTTGGCGGGCAGCCGGCCCTCGGCGGCGGGATCGCCGTTGAGCACGGCGTCGGGGACGGCGGCGAACACGTCCGCGACGAGTTCGTCGCGCAGCGCGCCGAGCGCGGCCGCGTGCTCGGCCTGCCGGGCGACGGCGATCTCGGCGGCGGCCGCGAAGCCGGCGGCGGCGGGCGCGTCGAGGGTGCCGGAGCGCACGTCGCGCTCCTGACCGCCGCCGTGCAGCAGCGGGACGGGGGTGGCGCCGCGGGAGAGCAGCAGCGCGCCGATGCCGTACGGGCCGCCGATCTTGTGGCCGGTGACGGTGAGCGCGGTGAGCCCGGAGCCGGCGAAGGAGAGCGGCACCTGGCCGAGCGCCTGGACCGCGTCGGCGTGCACGGGGATGCCGTACTCGGCCGCGACGGCGGTGAGTTCGGCGACCGGCTGGATCGTGCCGACCTCGTTGTTGGCCCACATCACGGTGACCAGGGCGACCGAGGCGGGGTCGCGTTCGATGGCCTCGCGCAGCGCGCCGGGGTGCACCCGGCCGAGGGCGTCGACCGGCAGGTAGTCGACGGTGGCGCCCTCGTGCTCGCTCAGCCAGTGCACGGCGTCCAGCACCGCGTGGTGCTCGACGGGGCTGCACAGCACCCGGGTGCGGGCCGGGTCGGCGTCGCGCCGGGCCCAGAAGAGGCCCTTGACCGCGAGGTTGTCGGACTCGGTGCCGCCGCCGGTGAGCACGATCTCGCTCGGACGGGCGCCCAGCGACTCGGCCAGTGACTCGCGGGACTCCTCGACCACGCGGCGGGCCCGACGGCCGGACGCGTGCAGGGAGGAGGCGTTGCCGACGACCCCCAGGTGCGCCGTCATCGCGGCGATCGCCTCGGGCAGCATCGGCGTGGTCGCCGCATGGTCCAGGTATGGCATAACCATCCGATTGTAGATGGCCGCCGGGTGGCGTTCCGGCCATACCACCGACGGCAACTCGCCGTTGGTCCCGCGTACCGCGAGGGGCTAGCCTGACGCCCACACCCGAACACACGGCGCACACGGCGGACACACCGGACGCACCGGGCACCGAAGATCGAACACGGCGGACGCACGGAACCCGG
This sequence comes from Kitasatospora sp. NPDC004240, assembly GCF_053603215.1. Taxonomy (NCBI): domain Bacteria; kingdom Bacillati; phylum Actinomycetota; class Actinomycetes; order Kitasatosporales; family Streptomycetaceae; genus Kitasatospora; species Kitasatospora sp. NPDC004240. Next base: position 32,503 of record NZ_JBSGFD010000028.1, read on the forward strand.
CGCGGACGCACCGAACGCACCGATACACAGCGAAGACACCGAAGACACCGAGACGCCGGGCGCAGCGACGGCCCGGCGCGGGACTGGGGGCGGGATGGCTCAGTCGGTCGACCGGGCGCTCACCCTGCTCGCCTCGCTCGGCGACGGGCCGGTGACCCTCGAACAGGCCGCGACCGGCCTCGGCGTGCACAAGTCCACCGCACTGCGGCTGCTGCGCACGCTGGAGGAGCACGGCTTCGTCCAGCGCCAGGCGGACCGCCGCTACCGGGTCGGCGGCCGGGTGCTGTCGCTGGCCCACCGGGCGCTGGAGGAGCTCGACGTCCGGCAGGTCGCGGCGCCCTACCTGGCCGCCTTGAACGCGCGCTGCGGCCACACCGTCCAGCTGGCGGTCCTGCACGAGGGTGAGGTGCTGTACGTCGACGAGCTGACCGGGCGCGGGGTGCCGGCCCGGCCGTCCCGGATCGGCCGGCGGGCGCCGGCCGCGAGCACCGCGATCGGCCGGGTGCTGCTGGCCGGGCGGGCCGACGGAGCGGCGGCCGGGGAGGAGCTGGCCGCGGTCCGCCGCCAGGGCTGGGCGGTGGAGTCGGCCGAGCACCGGGAGGCGGTCACCTGCGTGGCGGCCCCGGTGGCGGGCAGCGGCGGGCGGACGGTGGCGGCCTGCGCGGTGTCCGCGCCGGCCGAGCTGACGCCAGCCGGGGAGCTGACCCGGCTGCTGCCGGAGCTGCTCTGCACCGCCGAGGCGATCTCGCTGGCGTACGGCGGCTCGCCTACTCCTCGCTGGTGCGAGAACCGTTGCGGTGCCAGGCCCGCGGGGCGCGCCAGCCGTACTTGAGCGCGAGCATCCGCAGTCCGAAGGCGACCAGGGCGGCGGAGGTGCCGGTGAGGGTGGTGAGGTCGTCGAGCGCGATGAGCAGGGCGACCAGGGAGGCGCCGACCAGGGCGGGGACGGCGTAGATCTCGCGGTCCCAGCGCAGCAGGGAGGGGATCTCGCCGGCGAGGACGTCGCGCATGACGCCGCCGCCGGCCGCGGTGACCATGCCGAGGGCGATCGAGGCGACCGCGCCGAGCCCGTAGTCGTGGGCCTTGGCGGTGCCGGTGACGCAGAACAGTCCGAGCCCGAGCGCATCCAGGGTCTGCACGGCGAGGTTGATCCGTTCGACCTCGGGGTGCAGGAAGAAGACCACGAGGCCGGCCGCGAGCGGGGTGACGAAGTACCCGAGGTTGGTGAAGGCGGCGACCGGGGTGGCACCGATCACGAGGTCCCGCATGACCCCGCCGCCGAGGGCCGTGACCTCGGCCAGCACGCAGATGCCGAAGATGTCCATGTTCTTGCGCACGGCGAGCAGGCCCCCGGAGAGGGCGAAGACGAAGATGCCGACCAGGTCCAGGGACTGCTGCACGTCGGAGGGGAAGATCTGCGAGGTCACCGCACAACTATGGACCGACGACCCCCCTGATCAGCGAATCAGCCCCTGATCAGGGGGGTCGGCCGGGATTTCCCAGGCCGTCACTCAAGATGACTCAGGCCGAGGCGAGCGTCTTCCCGCCGTCCCCGCCCTCACCCTCCGCCGAGTTCTCCGGGAAGTGACACGCCACCTGGTGCCCCACCTTGGCCGCGACCAGCGGCGGCTCCTGGGTGGCGCAGACGTCCTGGGCCTTCCAGCAGCGGGTGCGGAAGCGGCAGCCGCTGGGCGGGTTGATCGGGGACGGCACGTCGCCCTGGAGCCGGATGCGCTCGCGCCGCTCCTTGCGCCGGGGGTCCGGCACCGGCACCGCGGACATCAGCGCGGTGGTGTACGGGTGCATCGGCGAGCGGTACAGCGAGTCCCGGTCGGCGATCTCGACGATCTTGCCGAGGTACATCACGGCGACCCGGTCGGAGACGTGCCGGACCACCGAGAGGTCGTGCGCGATGATCAGGTAGGTGAGGCCGAGCTCCTTCTGCAGGTCGTCGAGCAGGTTGACGACCTGGGCCTGGATGGAGACGTCCAGGGCGGAGACCGGCTCGTCGGCGACGATCATCTTGGGCCGCAGGGCGAGCGCCCGGGCGATGCCGATGCGCTGGCGCTGGCCGCCGGAGAACTCGTGCGGGTAGCGGTTGTAGTGCTCGGGGCTGAGCCCGCAGAGCTCCAGCAGCTCCTGGACGGCCTTCTTGATGCCGCCGGCCGGCTCCGCCTTCTGCAGCTTGAACGGCGCGCCGACGATGGTGCCGACGGTGTGCCGCGGGTTCAGCGAGGAGTACGGGTCCTGGAAGATCATCTGCATGTCACGGCGCAGCGGCCGCATCGCCCCGACGCCCAGGTGGGTGATGTCGGTGCCCTCGAACTCGATCTTCCCGCCGGTCGGTTCGTCGAGCCGGGTGACCAGCCGGCCCATCGTCGACTTGCCGCAGCCGGACTCGCCGACCACGCCCAGGGTCTCGCCGGCGTTGACCGAGAAGTCGATGCCGTCGACGGCCCGGACGGCGCCGGTCTGGCGCCGCAGCAGCCCGCTGGTGATCGGGAAGTGCCGGGTCAGACCGGTCACCCGGAGCAGCGGCTCGCGGTCGGGGGCGGGCGCGGGTGCCGGGATCGCCGCCGCCTGAGTGTCCGTCATGGGGTGTCTCCAAACAGGTCGTGCGCGTTCACAGCCGGGGCGCGATCTCTTCGGTGAAGATGCGGTGCCGGTCGGCGGCCTTGAGGTGGCAGGCCGCGTGGTGGCCGGGCGCGGCCTCGGCCAGCGCCGGGACGTCGGTCGACGAGCGCCCGCCGGTGAGCTCGGCGTACGGGCAGCGCGGGTGGAAGGCGCAGCCGCTGGGCACGTTGATCAGGCTGGGCGGGGTGCCCTTGACCGGGATCAGCCGGTCCTGGAGCTCCCGGTCCAGCCGGGGCATCGAACCGAGCAGGCCCCAGGTGTAGGGGTGCTCGGGGGCGTCGAAGAGCTGCTCGGCGGGGCCGCGTTCGACGCACTTGCCGCCGTACATGACGAGGATGTCGTCGGCGAGTTCGGCGACCACCCCGAGGTCGTGGGTGATGATGATGACCGCGGAGCCGAACTCCTGCTGGAGGTCGCGGATGAGGTCCAGGATCTGCGCCTGGACGGTGACGTCCAGGGCGGTGGTGGGCTCGTCGGCGATCAGCAGCGAGGGGTCGTTGACCAGCGCCATGGCGATCATCGCGCGCTGGCGCATGCCGCCGGAGAACTGGTGCGGGTAGTCGTCGACCCGGCGGTCGGGCTGCGGGATGCCGACCCGGTCGAGCATCTCGATCGCCCGGGTGCGGGCCTGCTTCTTGTTCGCCGCCGGGTGGTGGACCCGGTAGGCCTCCATGATCTGCTGGCCGACCGTGTAGTACGGGTGCATCGCGGTCAGCGGGTCCTGGAAGATCATCGACATCGCGCGGCCGCGCAGCCGGCGCACCCGGTCCGGGTCGGCGGAGACCAGCTCCTCGCCGTCCAGGTGGATCTGGCCGGTGATCCGGGCCCGCTTGGAGCGGTGCAGGCCCATGATCCCGAGCGAGGTGACCGACTTGCCGGAGCCGGACTCGCCGACGATGCCGAGGGTGCGGCCCTTGTGCAGGTCGAAGCTGACCCCGTCGACCGACTTGACCAGACCGTCGTCGGTGTCGAAGTGGATCCGCAGGTCGCGCACCGAGAGGTACGCGTCGCCGGCCGGGGGCTTCGTGAGGTCGGCGGTGGACGCGGGGGCCTTCCCGGGGTCGGCCGCCGCGGCCTTGGAGAGCTCGGTCATGACAGCCTCACCCGGGGGTCGACGAGGGCGTACAGGAGGTCAACCAGCAGGTTGCAGATGACGATGAAGAAGGCGGCGACCAGGGTGACGCCGAGGATCTTCGGCAGGTCGTTGTCGGCGATCGCGGAGACCGCGAAGAAGCCGACGCCCTGGAGCGAGAAGACCTGTTCGGTGATCAGGGCACCGCCGAGCAGCAGACCGAGGTCCATGCCGAAGATGGTGATGATCGGGGTGAGCGCGGAGCGCAGGCCGTGCCGGACGATGACCTTGCGCTCGGCGAGGCCCTTGGCCCGCGCGGTGCGGATGTAGTCCTCGCTCATCGTCTCCAGCATCCCGGCACGGGTGAGCCGGGCGTAGAGGGCGGAGTAGAGGAAGGCCAGCGAGACCCAGGGCAGGACCAGGTTGCGGGCCCACATCAGCGGGTCCTCGGCGAACTCGACGTACTCGAGGTTGTCGAAGATCGGCCATTCGTAGCTGAACAGCGCGAGCGACAGCACGCCGGTGAAGAAGATCGGCAGCGAGACGCCGGCCAGGGCGATGCCCATCGAGAGGCGGTCGAAGAGCGACTTCGGCTTGAGGGCCGAGATGACGCCGACGGTGACGCCGGAGAGCAGCCACAGGACGGCCGCCCCGAGGGCGAGCGAGACGGTGACCGGGATGCGCGAGGCGATCTCGGGCCAGACCTCGATGTGGTTCTTGAACGAGTAGCCGAAGCAGGGCACCTGGCAGGTGACGGGATCGGGGCCGAACTTGTACTCGGCGCCGCTGACCAGGCCCTTGAGGAAGTTCCCGTACTGGACGTAGACGGGCTGGTCCAGTCCGAGGTTCTTCTTCACCGCGAGGACGGTCTCGGGCGTGGGGTTCTTGCCGACGTACTGGGTGGCCAGCTGGTCGGCGTTCTGCCCGGCCAGGGCCGGGAGGACGAAGAAGATCGCGAAGGTTACCGCGCTCACCACGAGGAGCAGCAGGACGGCCGCGAACGTCCGCCGGATGATGTAGGCAAACATAGTCGGTCGGCTGCGGCGGCCCGCCCCCGTCCGGATGGTCGACCCGGGCGGAGGCGGGCGCGGCTGCCTTCACCTGCCTTCAGGGATGTGGAGCCAGGCTCTTACTTGGTGGTACCGATGTTGAGGTAGTCGTACTGGCCGGAGAAGGCCGGCGTGCTGCCCATGTTGGTGGCGTTGTCCGGGCGGAAGAGCAGGACCTTGAAGTACATCAGCGGGACGATGACCGCGGAGTCCATGACCTTCTTGTCGATCTCCGCGTAGGCCTTCTCACGGGCGGCCTTGTCGGTGTTGGCGATCGCCTCCGTGATGAGCTTGTTCACGGCCGGGTCGTTCAGCTGCGACAGGTTGGTGTTGCCGGAGGCCTTGATGGCGGCGCCGTCCACGACCTGCTGGAGGTAGCCGTAGCCGGTCGGCCAGTCGGCGCCCCACTGCATCATCATGAGGCCGATGCCCTTCTCCTCGGTGAACTTCGGCACACCGGCGTAGTCGGAGAAGTACTTGCCCTGCGGGTACTGCTGGATCTCGACCTTGATGCCGACCTTCTCCAGCGAGGCCTTGACCGCGGTGGCCGCGTCGACCTCGCCCGAACGGTCGCTGCGGGCGGAGATGGAGGTGGTGAAGCCGCCCTCCTTGCCGCAGGCCTTCAGCGCGTCCTTGGCCTTGTTGGCGTCACCCTTGTTCTCGGGCGTCGCGTAGGTGTCGAACTTCTGGTAGCCCGGGATGTCCGGCGGCAGGAAGGTCGAGGCGATGTCGCCGCGGATCGGGCCGCCGGAGGCGGTCTGCACCGAGACCTTGTCGATGGCGTACTGGACGGCCTTGCGGCAGTCGAGGTTGTCGAACGGCGCGACCTTGCTGTTGATCGCGACGTACGCGAGGCGGCCACCCTGCGCGTTGTCGGTCTGCGCCTTGAGCTTGGCGTCGGTCAGCAGCTTGGCCTGGGTCTGGCGGTCCACGCCCTTGCCGGCCAGGTCGACGGTGGCGGCGCCGGACATCAGGTCCTGGTCGATGGTCGACTGGGAGACCTTCAGCTTGACGACGATCTTGTCCGGCAGCTGCTTGCGGATCGGGTCCGTCTCGGCCGACCAGTTGGGGTTGCGGACCAGGACGACCTGCTTGTCCTGCTCGAAGCTCTCGAACTTGTAGCTGCCGGAGGAGACGATGCTCTTCTGGTAGTCGGCGCCCTTGTCCTTCTCCTGCGGCACGGGGGCGGTCTGCGGGGTGGAGACCAGGTAGTCGAAGTCCGCGAACGCCTCCTTCAGGTGGAAGACGATCGTGAAGTCGTCCGGCGTCTCGATGGACTTCAGGCCCTCGGGGCTCTTGTCCTTGTAGGGGCCCTCGTACGGGGTCGGGTTGTCGACCAGACGCTCCTTGAAGTACGTCGGGCCGTTGGAGAACACGTCCGGGGCGAAGCCGCCGGCGCGCTCCACGGCGTACTTGACGTCCTTGGCGGTGATCGGGGAGCCGTCGTCGTACTTCAGACCCTTGCGGATCTTGTACGTCCAGGTCTTGCCGCCGTCGCTCGGCTGGCCGAGGGCCTCCGCGAGGTCCGGGACGAGGGTGTTGCCGTCCTCGCCCGCGGACGGCTTGAAGGTGGTCAGCGGACGGGCGTACAGACGCGAGAAGTTGTACATGTACGCGTAGTACGTGTTGCCCGGGTCGAAGGAGTCCGGCACATCGCTGTGCTCGTAGACGACCGTTCCGCCCTTCTTGTCCGACACGTTCACCACCTTGCCGGTGGCCGCGTTGGCGCCGGAGCCGGAGGTGTTGGTGCCCTTGCCGTCGGCGCTCTTCTTGGCGTCGCTGGAACATCCGGTGACCACCAGGACGGCGGCCGCCGCCAGTGCGGTCAGTGCGGTGCTGCGGGACCTGCGCATGGGTGAGATCAACCCCTTGGAGAACGTGAGGGAGTGGGTGGTGTCGGGTTGTCTGACGTGATGTCAGTTGCTGCGCGGGTCGAGGGCATCGCGCAGCCCGTCGCCCAGCAGATTGAAGGCGAGCACCGTCAGGAAGATCGCCATACCGGGGACCACCATGTACTGCGGGTCCACCTGGTAGTACTTGATCGCGTCGCTGAGCATGCCGCCCCAGGAGGACTGCGGGGGCTGGATGCCGACGCCGAGGAAGCTGAGGCCTGCCTCGAAGAGGATGTTGGTCGGGATCAGCAGGGTCGAGTAGACCAGGATCGGGCCGACCAGGTTCGGCAGCAGTTCCTTGAAGAGGATGAACGGGCCGCGGGCGCCGAGGCTGCGGGCCGCGTACACGAACTCCCGCTCGCGCAGCGAGAGGGTCTGTCCGCGCACGATCCGGCCCATGTACGGCCAGTTGAAGAACCCGATCACGAAGATCAGCACCGTGATGTGCAGCGGGAGGCCCTTGAGGCCGAAGGCGCCGCCCTGCAGCGAGGCGGAGATCGAGATCGCGAACAGCAGCAGCGGGAAGGCGAGGAAGGTGTCCATCAGCCGGCTGATCACGGTGTCCACCCAGCCGCCGTAGTACCCGGCGATCACGCCGAGGACGGTGCCGATGGCGTTGGACAGCACGGTGGCGCCGAAGGCCACCAGCAGGGAGACCCAGGAGCCCTCGATGATGCGGGACATGATGTCGCGGCCGAACCCGGGGTCCACGCCCAGCGGGTGGTCGGCGCTCATGCCGCCCCAGTCGCCGTACGGGATGCCACCGAGGTCGACGTCCAGCAGGTCCTGGTTCAGGGCGTCGGGGTCGAGCCCGAAGACGGACTGGATCGGCTTGGCCAGTACCGCGAGCAGTACCAGCAGGATCACGATCACGCCGCCGGCGACGGCGGCCTTGTCACGCTTGAAGCGCAGCCAGGCGATCTGGCTGAGGGAACGGCCCTCGATCGTCTTCGCCGGGCCCGGTCGGGGCGCGGCCTCGGGGGCGGTTCCGGTGGTCTCGATGGGTGCGGTCATGGTCAGTTCGGTCCCCTCGCCGACGGTGGCCGGCCCACGGGTGCCGGTCGCCGGATCGGCGGTACGGCTGGTGCGGACGTGCGGAGGTACAGATGGGTCAACAGCGGTACTGGCATTGCTCGGTACTGCCACCTCGCGGGATGGGCGTCGCGAGGTACGAGCGGTCGCCGTGCGCGTTCACCTTCGTGGGGCCTACGTACGCGCAGTGCGTTGCGCAGAACTCTCTGCCATCCGAACTGGCTTGCGCCAGCCCTGACAACCGACAGATGCCCAACTGTGATCTGTACGCATGCACCCTCCGACGGGTCGGCATACCCCTCTTCACACGGCTGTTACTGGCATGTCAATATGTGCGAACGGAACTGGCCGGATCACTCCCCGGCGAAAGCCGAAAGCCGGCCTGACGTCACGTCAGACCGGCTTCACGGGTTTGGGGTTCAGCGGCCGGGGTAACCGGGCCACGGCTGCTGCGGCGGCGGGTGCTGCCCCGGCCAGGCCGGCGCCGGCGGCTGGGTGCCGTAGCCGTACCCCGCCTGCGAGGCGTACGGCGGAGGCGGCACCGGCGGGTACGCGGCGCTCTGGGACATGTTGTGACCCGCCTCGCGGTCGAAGAACGGCCGGGCGTTGGCGCGCATCCACAGCGCCACCGGATCGTACTCGTCGCTCATCGCCACGGTGGAGACGGCCAGCCCCTCCGGCGCCACCGAGAGCGCCCGCTGCATCAGCGCGCGGACGGCCTCCACGGTCGGCGGGGAGCTCTCGTACAGGTCCAGCCCGATCGCCAGGTACGGTTCGCCCACGGCCGGTTGCACCCAGGCCCGGCGCAGCGAGCGCACCGCGCGCACCTCGCCGGCCTGACGCTCCAGCAGCGCGAAGAACTGCGACGCCTGCACCTGCGGCTCGCTCAGCCGCAGCGGGCCGGCCGGCAGCCGGTCCAGCCCGGCCGCGACCCGGCGCAGGTCCGCCCACGGCACGCCGACGCCGCCGCCGGGGGCGTGCGGGTTCAGCCACAGGCCCCAGCGGGTGCGGTACAGCGAGGCGGCGATCTCCCGGCCGGAGATCACCTCGTGCGCCCGCGCCCAGCCGCTCGCGGCCAGTTGTTCCGGGGAGGTGACGGCCGGCGCGTAGCCGTGGCCGCTCACCTCCATGTTCCCGTACTGGGCGTCCGGGCTGCCCGGCGAGCCGTGCCACAGCAGCATCCAGACCTGGCCCGCAGCCAGGGCGTGCAGCAGTGCCTCGTACGCCTCCCAGCGCTCCGGCGCGACCTCGCGCAGGGCGCGCTCCAACGCTCCCGGGTCCGCGCCGGGGCGCCCGGCGGGTGCCTGGCCCCAAGGCCCCGGGGCACCTCCTGTTACCGGTCCCGCACTCATGCGCCCACCTCGCCGCGCCTCTTCTTCCTCGCCTGCCGCCGGCCCCGGCCGGGGTGCCGGCCGGGAGTCACTGCACGCACCCTATTTGGCGCCGCAGACGGCCGCCATGCCGACGTGCCTGTGGACCGGGATCACATCCGTCCGTAGAACGGCTGTACCCGGTTGAGCAGCCACTCGACCACCGGGTCGTCCACGACGTCGAGCAGCACGAGGTGGACGCCACCGGGCAGCGGGGCGGTTCCCAGCGCCCGGCCCAGCGCCTCGTTCACGGCCGCCGGGTCGGCCGGGGCGGCCGGGTCCAGCTGGACGCCCACGAACAGCACGGTCGGCTCGCCCTCGACGCTGGCCAGCGCGCGGCGGGCGGTCAGCACGCCCGGCAGCGCGGCCAGTTCGGCGCAGGCGGCGGTCAGGAAGGCCACCGGCTCCTCGCCCGGCACCGGCTCGCGCAGCGCCACCCGGCCGCCGGCGGCCGGGGCGTCGCCGCCCTCGTCCCAGCGGTCCGCGCGCGGACCGCGCCGCAGCTCGGCCACGCCCTCCGGGGGCACCGGGATGCCGACCGGGGCCTGCGGGTTGACCGCGATGCCCACGCCCAGCGGCAGTCCGCGGGCGAACTCCCACACCGGCGCCACCGCGAACGCCATCCCGGGCGCCTGCTGGAGGAACACCTCCTGCGAGGTGAACACCGGCACGTACGGCGCTCCGGCCAGCTCCATCGTCGGAAGGTCCAGCGCCTGCCCCTGCGGGTCGGCGCCGGCCGGCAGCGGGATCCACACCTGGCTGCGCGCCAGCACCTCGAACACCCTGGGCGTCGCGCCCGGGTCGCCGAGCGCGGCGGTGAGCACCTGCTCCAGCTCGTTGGCCGGCCACGAGCCGCCCTCCGGGGCCGACTCCGGACCGCCCCACGCCTGCCCCTGCTCCACCGGGTACCCCATCCGCCCCTGAACCGCCCTCCACGCTGCCGATGCGGTGCAGCCTAGTGCTCCCGCACCCCCTCCCGCCCCCGCCCGTCCGACCCCTCTCGTCTTCCGGGGCGCGGACGTGCCATGATGTCCGCGTCCGCGCGGCCCGCTCCGAGCCCGCCGCCGCGGCCAGCCCTCCAACTCCATACCGGCCGCTCGAACCCGCGCGGGAGAGCCCGGAGTGCCCCGACAGGCGGCACAGCCGGCGCCGAAGGAGCAAGTCCTCCCCGGAATCTCTCAGGCACCCCTACCGCACGGGCGAGGCACATCTGGAAAGCGGAACACGGCCCTGCCGTGCGCCCACCCACGGTGCAAGCCGCCATGCTGTCCTGTGAGGACATGCACGCGGTGAAGCTCTCAGGTCCGACGACAGATGGGGAGACCCAGCCGCCGCATGCCCGCGCGCAGGTCAGGTCCCCGACCGGGACCGGTCCGGCGTGCGCACACCTGAGTGCCCCGACCGAGGAGTTCCTGGCCATGTCGTCCCTCCGCCTCACCGCGCTCGACGCGCTGCACCGCGCCCTCGGCGCCACCATGACCGACTTCGCCGGCTGGGACATGCCGCTGCGCTACGGCAGCGAGCGCGAGGAGCACCTCGCCGTCCGCACCAAGGCCGGTCTGTTCGACCTCTCCCACATGGGCGAGATCACCGTCACCGGCCCGCAGGCCGGCGAGATGCTGGACCACTCCCTGGTCGGCTTCGTCTCCGCGCTCGGCGTGCTGCGCGCCCGCTACACCATGATCTGCGCCGAGGACGGCGGCATCCTGGACGACCTGATCGTCTACCGCCTGCGCGAGGACTCCTTCCTGGTCGTCGCCAACGCCTCCAACGCTCAGCTGGTGCTGGACGAGCTGACCGCCCGCGCCAAGGGCTTCGACGTGGTCGTGAACGACGACCGCGACGCCTACTCGCTGATCGCCGTCCAGGGCCCGGAGTCCACCGCGATCCTGGCCGACACCACCGACGCCGACCTGCCCGGCCTGAAGTACTACGCGATCCTCCCGGCCCGGGTGGCCGGCCGCGAGGTGCTGCTGGCCCGTACCGGCTACACCGGCGAGGACGGCTTCGAGATCTTCTGCGGCCCCGCCGACGCCGAGCACATCTGGAACGCGCTCACCGGGGCCGGCACCGGCCGCGGCCTGGTCCCGTGCGGCCTGTCCTGCCGCGACACGCTGCGCCTGGAGGCCGGCATGCCGCTGTACGGGCACGAGCTGTCCACCGAGCTGACCCCGTTCGACGCGGGCCTCGGCCGGGTCGTCCGCTTCGACAAGACCACCAACGACGGCGCCTTCGTCGGCCGCAAGGCCCTGGAGAAGGCCGCCGCCGAGGCCGAGGCCAACCCGCCGCGGGTGCTGGTCGGCCTGGTCTCCGAGGGCAAGCGCGTCCCGCGCGCCGAGTACACCGTGGTCTCCACCGAGGGCGAGCCGATCGGCCGGATCACCTCCGGCGCCCCCTCCCCCACCCTGGGCAAGCCGATCGCCATCGCGTACGTGGACGCCGCCCACGCGGCCCCCGGCACCACCGTCGCCGTGGACGTGCGCGGCAAGCACGAGCCGGTGCAGGTCGTGGCGCTGCCGTTCTACAAGCGCGCCCGCTGAGGCACCCGTACCGGGAGCCCGGGCCCCCTCCCGGGCCCCGGGCCAGGCCTTCCACCCTTCCGAGTGTCGTCCGCCCGACGGACCGCTTCGTCGTACCCGCTTCCCATCCTGGAGAATGACGCCATGAGCAACCCCCAGCACCTGCAGTACACCGAGGAGCACGAGTGGCTGACCGCCGCCGAGGACGGTGTGTCGACGATCGGCATCACCAAGCACGCGGCCGACGCGCTCGGTGACATCGTCTACGTGCAGCTCCCCGAGGTCGGCGCCAGCGTCACCGCCGGTGAGACCTGTGGCGAGCTCGAGTCCACCAAGTCGGTCAGCGACCTGTACTCCCCGGTGACCGGCGAGGTCACCGAGATCAACCAGGACGTCCTGGACGACAACGGCCTGGTCAACAGCGACCCGTTCGAGGCCGGCTGGCTGTTCAAGGTCCGCGTCGAGGCCACCGGCAAGGTGCTGACCGCCGACGAGTACACCGCCCTGACCAACCCCTCGGCCTGAGCCACCCGTCGGGGCGGCCGCAGCGCGGCGGCCGCCCCGCGCGCCGGCCGTCCCTGACTCTCTCCTCCCCGGGAAGCACACCATGACGGTTCTCAACCAGTCCCTGCACGCCCTCGACCCGGAGATCGCCGCCGCGGTCGACGCGGAGCTGCACCGCCAGCAGTCCACCCTGGAAATGATCGCCTCCGAGAACTTCGCCCCGGTGGCGGTCATGGAGGCCCAGGGCTCGGTGCTGACCAACAAGTACGCCGAGGGCTACCCCGGCCGCCGCTACTACGGCGGCTGCGAGCACGTCGACGTGGCCGAGCAGATCGCCATCGACCGGATCAAGGCCCTGTTCGGCGCCGAGCACGCCAACGTCCAGCCGCACTCCGGCGCGCAGGCCAACGCCGCCGCGATGTTCGCGCTGATCAAGCCGGGCGACACCATCCTGGGCCTGAACCTGGCCCACGGCGGTCACCTGACCCACGGCATGAAGATCAACTTCTCCGGCAAGCTCTACAACGTGGTCGCGTACCACGTCGACGAGAAGACCAGCCAGGTCGACATGGCCGAGGTCGAGCGCCTCGCCAAGGAGCACCAGCCGAAGCTGATCATCGCCGGCTGGTCCGCCTACCCGCGCCAGCTGGACTTCGCCGAGTTCCGCCGGATCGCCGACGAGGTCGGCGCGCTGCTCATGGTCGACATGGCGCACTTCGCCGGTCTGGTCGCCGCGGGCCTGCACCCCAACCCGGTGCCGTTCGCGGACGTGGTCACCACCACGACCCACAAGACCCTGGGCGGCCCGCGCGGCGGCGTCATCCTCTCCAAGGCCGAGCACGCCAAGAAGATCAACTCCGCGGTCTTCCCCGGCCAGCAGGGCGGCCCGCTGGAGCACGTGATCGCCGCCAAGGCCGTGGCCTTCAAGGTCGCCGCCTCGGAGGAGTTCAAGGAGCGCCAGCAGCGCACCCTGGACGGCGCCAAGATCCTCGCCGAGCGCCTGCTGCGGGCCGACGTGGCCGAGGCCGGCGTCTCGGTGCTGTCCGGCGGCACCGACGTCCACCTGGTCCTGGTCGACCTGCGCAACAGCCAGCTCGACGGCCAGCAGGCCGAGGACCGCCTCCACGAGGTCGGCATCACGGTCAACCGCAACGCCATCCCGAACGACCCCCGCCCGCCGATGGTCACCTCCGGCCTGCGGATCGGCACCCCGGCCCTCGCCACCCGCGGCTTCCAGGCCGAGGACTTCCGCGAGGTCGCCGACATCATCGCCGAGGCCCTCAAGCCGGCCTTCGACGAGGCCACCGCCACCGCCCTGAAGGCCCGGGTCAGCGCGCTGGCCGAGAAGTACCCGCTCTACCCGAACCTCTGATTCGGCCCGGGGTACCCACCGCGTACCCCTCCTGGTGACCGGCCTCACTCCGGCGGGCCACCTGTTGTTCCGGGGCACCGCGCACACTGGAATGTGCGCGCGGTGCCCCGTTCCATGCACCGCCCTGTCCTTCCACGAGACCAGACAAGGACGTCACCCCGTGGCCATCAGCGTCTTCGACCTCTTCTCCATCGGCATCGGCCCCTCCAGCTCGCACACCGTCGGCCCGATGCGCGCCGCCCGGATGTTCGCCCGCCGACTGAAGTCCGAGGGCCTGCTGACGGACGTCACCGCCGTCCGCGCCGAGCTGTACGGCTCCCTCGGCGCCACCGGCCACGGCCACGGCACCCCCAAGGCCGTCCTGCTGGGCCTGGAGAACAACTCCCCGCGCACCGTCGACGTCGACCGGGCCGACCAGGACGTCGAGCGGATAGGGGCCGAGAAGCGGATCAACCTGCTCGGCGTCCACCCGATCGACTTCGACCCCGACACCCAGCTGGTCCTGCACCGGCGCCGCTCGCTGCCGTACCACGCCAACGGCATGACCCTCTGGGCGTTCGGCGCCGACGGGCGGACCCTGCTGGAGAAGACCTACTACTCGGTCGGCGGCGGCTTCGTGGTCGACGAGGACGCCATCGGCGCCGAGCGCGTCAAGCCGGACGACACCGCGCTGCGCTACCCCTTCCGCACCGGCGAGGAGCTGCTGCGCCTCACCCGGGAGACCGGCCTGTCCATCTCCGGCCTGATGCTGGAGAACGAGAAGGCCTGGCGCACCGAGGAGGAGATCCGGGCCGGTCTGCTGGAGATCTGGCGGGTCATGCAGGAGTGCGTGCGCGCCGGCATGTCCCGCGAGGGCATCCTGCCCGGCGGCCTCAAGGTCCGCCGCCGCGCGGCCTCCGGCGCCCGGGCGCTGCGCGCCGAGGGCATCGGCCCGGCCAACGCCATGGAGTGGGTGACCCTCTACGCGATGGCCGTGAACGAGGAGAACGCCTCCGGCCGCCGCGTGGTCACCGCGCCCACCAACGGCGCCGCCGGCATCATCCCGGCCGTTCTGCACTACTACCTGAACTTCATCCCGGGCGCCGACGACGAGGGCATCGTCCGCTTCCTCCTCGCCGCCGGCGCGATCGGCATGCTCTTCAAGGAGAACGCCTCCATCTCCGGCGCCGAGGTCGGCTGCCAGGGCGAGGTCGGCTCCGCCTGCTCGATGGCGGCCGGCGGCCTCGCCGAGGTCCTCGGTGGCACCCCCGAGCAGGTCGAGAACGCGGCCGAGATCGGCATCGAGCACAACCTGGGCCTCACCTGCGACCCGGTCGGCGGCCTGGTCCAGATCCCGTGCATCGAGCGCAACGGCATGGCCTCCGTGAAGGCCGTCACCGCCGCCCGGATGGCCCTGCGCGGCGACGGCCGCCACCACGTCTCCCTCGACAAGGCGATCAAGACCATGAAGGAGACCGGCGCCGATATGAAGATCAAGTACAAGGAGACCTCGCGCGGCGGCCTCGCCGTCAACGTCATCGAGTGCTGACACCCCCCGCACCCTGACACCCCGGCCCCGGGACGGACCGTCCGTCCCGGGGCCCGCGCGTTCCCGGGGCGGGCGCGCGGACTCGCGATCGTCTTCCGCGCCCGAGGGTCGCACGCGGGGTACGGGGATCGCTACGGAAAAGTATCGATCATGAATAATCACAGGCGAGCGCGTTAACCCATGCAAATAGCAAAGGTGAACTGGGTTACAAGCCTTGGTTTCCAAGCCGCTCGGTTTGCCCACATGCTGAGATCCATGCGATAGTCGACGCAGTCCAGCGGCGGGCGCGAACACCGCGGTCACCCCTGGACGCGAACCACGGCCGGCCCGACCCGGCACGGCCGTCACCCATCGCGCGGCACGCACCCCCTTGGCCGGCGCGATGACCTGCAGGGGCCCCCACGCGCCGGACCACGGCGGTATCGGGGGCCCTGCGTGTTTCCGGCGGCGGGGAGGCGAGGGGGCGGGGTTCCGGTCGCGACGGGCGGCTCAGTGCCCCCGCTCGCGGGTCTTCAGCTCGAACCAGACGCCCTTGCCCCGCGGCAGCAGGTCCGCGCCCCAGCGGTCGGCCAGGTCGTCGACCACCACGAGGCCGCGCCCCCGCTCGTTGACCGGCAGCGGATCGGCCATGATCATGCAGGGCAGCGAACGGGAGGAGTCGCGGACCTCGATCCGCAGCCAGCCCGGCCGGCGGGTGATCTGCAGACCGATGGTGCGCCCGCCGGCGTGGCGCACGGCGTTGGAGACCAGCTCGCTGGTGAGCAGTTCACCGGCCTCCAGCTGCTGGTGCAGCTCCCAGGACTGGAGCACCGAGAGCACCAGCCTGCGCGCCAGCGGGCAGGATTCCGGCCGGGACGGGAGCCGCACCTCGCCCGGTTCCGTCTGATCGCACAGCTTGTCGAAGTACATCTGTTCCAGCTCCTCGGAGCTGCGCCGTTCCAGGGCCGCCAGCTCCCGCAGGAAGCTCACCGACGGAACGTCAGCGATCAAGCTGGTGCCCGGATGTGATGACTGATCTGTTTCGCCCCAACCCGCCATGCGCCCCATCATTGCGGAACGCAAGCGGCCGCGTACGGACAATGAACAAACGATCACCACCGCTCCGGCATATGCCGGACGCAACCCGGGCCGTTCGAACGTCAAGCCCGGGTTGCCGCACAACCGCTCCTACCAGGCACTCCAGTCGAGGTTCCAGCCGCTGAGGCCGTTGTCCGGCTCGACCTGGCCGCGCGAGGAATTCTGCACCTTGATCACGTCACCGATCAGCGAGCCGTCGTAGAAGGTGCCCGCCGAGGTGCCGGCGCCGCCGCCCTTGACGTCCTTGAGGCCGACGCAGCCGTGGCTGACGTTGTCCTCGCCGAAGGCGTTGCTCCAGTAGTTTCCGTGCACGTACGTCCCGGAGGTGGTCAGGCGCATCGAGTGCGGCACCTGGAGGTCGTACGGGGCGCCGGTCATCCCGGGCATCGAGCTGGACTGCATCCGGACCACGCCCTCCTTGGAGGAGATGACCATCACGCCGTTCCAGGTCGGGTGCTCCGGCGAGCCGGAGGTGATGTCGATGACCGAGCTCTGCCCGTCCTTGGTCACCGTCATCCGGTGGGTCTTGGCGTCAACCACCGAGGTCTGGGACCGCCCGATCGTGAAGGGCTCGTCCCGGTCGACGCCCCCGTAGACGCCCGGCGCGACCTCCACGCTCTTCAGCCGGTACTTCACGGTGACCTTGGTGCCCGGCGTCCAGTACTTCTCCGGGCGGAAGTCCACCCGCTTGTCGCCGAACCAGTGGCCCTTCACGGCCGTGCCGTTGTCGGTCTCGAAGGTGATCCCCTTCAGCACGGCGTCCTTGTTCTTCACCGCCTTGTCGAACTCCACCGAGACGATCATGCCGACGCCGTAGGTCGCGTCGTCGGCGATGTTGTCGCTCGGGGCGGCCTCGGCCTTCGGGGTCAGCGTGGTGAAGGACGAGCTCGCCGTGGCGACCACGCCGTTGGCGTCCGCGGCCTGGGCGCTGAGCCGGTAGGCGGTGCCGACCGCGAGGTTGGTGGTCGGGGCCCAGCTGCCGCCGTCCGGGGCCGTCGTCCCGGGCACCTCCTTGCCGGCCGCGTCGGTCACCTTGACCTGGGTGAGCTTGCCGCCGGCCACCGACACCCCGACCGCCCCCGGTGCCACGTCCGCCGCGCCGTCCTTCGGCCGGACGTCCAGCACGGCCGCCGAGACCGCGGGCGTCGCGGGCGCCGCCGGGGCCGTCGACGCGGCCCCCGCGGCCGCGCCCCCGCCCAGCTCCGCCTTGGCCGCCGAACCGCTCCCGCCCCCGCTGCAGGCACTGGTCAGCACCATCACACCGCCGAGCACCCCGGCGGCCACCACCTTGCGTATCGACTTCACAGCCGACTCCCTCCCATGCGTTCCGCCAGTTACACGCCGACGACACCCGAAAGGTTGCGCCGTTCGGAGGACAGTTACGCATGAAGGACGACCGGCCCGACCCCATCGAGTGAGGGGCCGGGCCGGTCGTTGCCGAAAGGTGCCCGAACGGAGATCTTCCGGGGGCTCACCGGGAGCCGGAGCGGCTACCGGGCGGGGTGGTCTACCAGTTCGCCCAGCCGACGTTCCAGCCGCTCAGGCCGTTGTCGGGGGCGACCGTCTTCTCCTTGGAGTTCTTGACCTCGACCACGTCACCGATGATCGAGTCGTTGAAGAACTTGCCGGCCACCGAGCTGTCGCTGCCGCCCTTGATGTCCTGCATCGAGATGCAGCCGTGGCTGGCGTTGGTCTTGCCGAACGGGTTCGCCCAGTAGTTGCCGTGGACGAAGGTGCCCGAGGTGGTCAGCCGCATGGCGTGCGGCACGTCCTGGATGTCGTACTCCTCGCCGAGACCCACGGTCTGCGAGTTCATCCGGGTGACCTTCTCCTTGCTGGAGATCACCATCTTGCCGTTCCAGGACGGGTTCTTCTCGTCGCCCAGGGTGACCGGGACGGTGGTCTTCTTGCCGTCGCGGTCGATGGTCATGGTGTGGGCGGCCGAGTCGGCGACCGAGACCTGGTACCGGCCGATGGTGAACGGCTGGTCCTTCTCCACGTCGCCGTAGACGCCGGGGGCGATCTCGACGTTCTTCAGCCGGTACTTCATGACGACCTTGGTGCCCGGCTTCCAGTACTCGGCCGGACGGAAGTCCACCCGCCGGTTGCCGAACCAGTGGCCCTTGACCTCGGTGCCGTTGTTGGTCTCGAACTTGATGCCGCCGACGACGGCGTCCTTGTTCTTGATGTCCTTGTTGAACACCACCGAGACGATCATGCCGACGCCGTAGGTGGCGTTGTCGGTGATGTTGTCGTTGGTGGACACCGTCTTCGCCGGGGTCAGCGTGGTGAAGGTGGTCGTGGACGCGACCACCTGGCCGTCGGCGTCCTTGGCCTGCGCGTTCACCTTGTACGCCATGCCGACGGCGAGCGCCGCGTTGGGCTTCCAGCCCGCGCCGTCGGGGCTGATCGTGCCCTCGACCGGCTTGCCGTTCTTGTCGGTCACCTCGACGGTGCTCAGCTTGCCGTTGGCCACCGCGACCTTCAGGCCGGTGGTCGGCACGTCGTCCGCCCCGTCCTTGGGGTCGACCGTCAGCACCGCGGCCGAGGTCTTGGCCGGGGCCGGCGTGCCCTGGCCCGTCGCCGGGGCGGTGCCGCCGGCCGTCGCGCCCGCGGTCGCCGCCGCGTCCCCGTTCCCACCGGCCTGACCGCCGCTGTCCTTGTCCCCCGTACACGCGGCACTGGCCAGCAGCACCCCGCCCATCAACAGCGCCACCGCGCCCCGCCGAGCCTTGCTCTGGCTGGTACGTATCGCGGCGTCGGCCGCCCTCACCGGCTTCACGGTCTCTCCCCTCCCGGTATTCATCCTGAATACACGCACGAATGCCCGGACGGGTTGCACCGGACGGCGATCTTTCGCACCGGGCCCCGGCGCGGAAGCAGGATAACTGGGCCGGATGAGTGAATCCTCGGGAGGATCCGGGTGGAGTCGGGGTGAATCGGCGGCCCGCGCACGGGGTGTTACCGGCGGGTCACTCCGTGCCGAGGGCGCTGCCCGCCAGCCACCGGTCCCAGGGCAGGTTCCAGCCGTTGAGGCCGTTGTGCGGCGGGACGACCTCCCCGGCGGAGCCCCTCACCTCGATCACGTCACCGGGGATGGTGTGCTCGAACAGCCAGCCCGCCGGGGTGTCCGCGGCCGTGCCGCCCTTGCTGTCGGCCAGGCCGATGCAGCCGTGGCTGGTGTTGGCGGTGCCGAAGACCGCCGGATCGGCCCAGTAGTTGCCGTGGACGAAGGTGCCCGAGGTGGTCAGCCGCATCGCGTGCGGCACGTCCTCGATGTCGTACTCGTCACCCATGCCGACGGTCTGCGAGTTCATCCGGGTCACCCTGAACTTCTCGGAGACCACCAGCGCGCCACGGTAGGTGGTGTGGGCGGGATCACCGCCGGAGACCGCGAGGGTGCGCAGCACCTCCGCCCCCTGCCGGACGGTCAGCGTGTGCGCGTCCAGGTCGACCGTGCTGACCTGGGCCCGGCCGATCGTGAAGCGGACGTCCTTGGACTGGGTGCCGTACTCGCCGGGCGCGCCCTCCACGTCCTTCAGCCGCAGCTCGACCCTGACCCTGGTGCCGGCCGCCCAGTACCGCTGCGGCCGCAGGTCCAGCCGCTGGTCCCCGAACCAGTGCGCGGCCACCCGCACCGGCGGCACCGCGCTCACCGACACCGCCCGCTCCACCGCCGCCCGGTCGGTGATCGGACGGCTGAAGCGCAGCGAGACCGGCATCCCCACGCCGACCGTCGAGCCGTCCTCGGGGGTGAAGAAGGCCACGAAGGTGTGCGCCCTGGCCGCGGTGGAGAAGGCGGTGCGCCGGGCCGCCCGCAGCCCCTGCCCGTCCTCGGCGACCGCCTCCAGGGTGAACGCGGTGGCCAGCGGCAGCAGCCCGTCCGGCATCCAGGTGCCGCCGTCCCCGGTGATCGTGCCCGGCACCTCGGTGCCCCGGGCGTCCGCCAGCCGTACGGACACCAGCCGGCCCTGCGTCACGGTGACCCGGACCGGGCCCTGCGGCGCGACGTCCCGGGTGCCGTCGGCGGGCAGCGCGGTGAGTGTGGCGCGGGAGACCGGCGGCGGCCCGGCGTGGCCGTGGGCCGGCGAGGACCCCCCGGCCCGGCCGCCACCGCCGACGCAGCCGGTCAGCAGGGCCAGCCCCGCCCCCGCGGCCGCCGCCCGCACCCACACCCGCCGTCCGGGGCGCATCCCGGGCCTCCCGCCTCTCGCGTCCGGTACCGGGCACAACGACCGCGCGCACCCCGGGACACGCCGGGGCACCTCGGGGCGCCTCGGAGCACACCGGGGACACGCCGGGCCGCAGGTCGACCGCTTCCGATCCGTGGGATCAGGGAACGATCAGGGAACAGGAAGTGAACGGGGTCCGGGACACCCCGACCGGGAGGGTGACGGCATGACGTGGCAGCAGCGGGAAGCCGGAGCGCCGGGGCCGGAGGGGCCCGTCGCGGATCCGCCCTGGCCCGGCAGCTGGCAGCCGCTGGGCGCCCGCTGCCGCGCCGACGCCCGGGGCCGCCGGGGCACCAACTTCGCCCTCTGGGCCGCCGGCGCCGAGGCCGTCGACCTCTGCCTCTTCGACGAGGACGGCCGGGAGACCAGACTCCGGCTGGAGGAGCACACCCTCCAGACCTGGCACGGCTTCGTACCCGGCGTCGGCCCCGGCACCCGCTACGGCTACCGCGTCCACGGCCGCTGGGACCCCTGGACCGGCGCCCGCTGGAACCCGGCCAAACTGCTGCTCGACCCGTACGCGCGGGCCGTCGACGGCTGCTACACCGCCGACGACGCGGTCTGCTCGGCGGTGCGCAACTGGCCCGAGGCCGAGGTCGCGGACACCGTCCGGGACAACCGCGACTCGGCCCGCTTCGTGCCCCGCTCGGTGGTCGTCCACGACGAGGACGACTGGTACGACGACCGCCGGCCCAAGACCCCCTGGGCCGAGACCGTACTGTACGAGACCCATGTGCGCGGCTTCACCATGCGCCACCCCGAGGTCCCGCCCGAACTGCGCGGCACCTACGCCGGCCTCGCCCACCCGGCCGCGATCGCCCACCTCACCGGCCTCGGCGTCACCGCCGTGGAGCTGCTGCCGGTCCACCAGTACGCCGACGAGGACCACCTCCAGGCCCGCGGGCTGGTCAACTACTGGGGGTACAACACCGTCGGCTACTTCGCCCCGCACGCCGGCTACTCCTCCTCCGGCAGCCGCGGCGGCCAGGTCGGCGAGTTCAAGCGGATGGTCCGGGCCCTGCACGCGGCCGGGATCGAGGTCATCCTCGACGTGGTCTACAACCACACCGCCGAGGCCTCCGAGCTCGGGCCCACCCTCTCGCTGCGCGGCATCGACAACGCCGGCTACTACCGGCTGCCGCACAACCGCCCGCGCGGCTACGCCGACTACACCGGCTGCGGCAACACCCTGGACACCCGGCGGCCCCAGGTCGTGCGGCTGATCACCGACTCGCTGCGCTACTGGGTCACCGAGATGGGCGTGGACGGCTTCCGCTTCGACCTCGCCGCCGCGCTGGCCCGCGGCGGCGACGGGGTCGACATGGAGCACCCGTTCCTCTCCGCCGTCGCCCAGGACCCGGTGCTCAGCCGGGTCAAGCTGATCGCCGAGCCCTGGGACGTCGGCATGGGCGGCTACCAGGTCGGCGGCTTCCCCCCGCTGTGGGCCGAGTGGAACGACCGCTACCGCGACACCGTCCGGGACTTCTGGCGCGGCGCCCGCCCCGACGTACGGGAGCTCGGCTACCGGCTCTCCGGCTCCTCCGACCTCTACCAGCGCGGCGGGCGCCGCCCGTACGCCTCGGTCAACTTCGTCACCGCCCACGACGGGTTCACCCTGCGCGACCTGGTCAGCTACGACCGCAAGCACAACGAGGCCAACGGCGAGCAGAACCGCGACGGCACCGACGACAACCGCTCCTGGAACCACGGCGCCGAGGGCGAGAGCACCGACCCCGCCGTCCGGGCGCTGCGGCGGCGGCAGCTGCGCAACCTGCTGGCCACCCTGCTGCTCTCCGCCGGGGTGCCGATGCTCACCGCCGGCGACGAGCTCGGCCGCACCCAGGGCGGCAACAACAACGCGTACTGCCAGGACAACGAGGTCAGCTGGCTTGACTGGAGCCTGCTGGACGACCCCGAATGGCGGGCGCTGTACCGGCTGACCGCACGGCTGGTACGGCTGCGGCGCGAGCACCCGGTGCTGCGCCGGCGGGCGTTCTTCTCCGGCCGGGCCGCCACCCCCGGCGGGCAGCCCGACCTCGCCTGGTTCACCCCGCAGGGCAAGGAGATGACCGAGGCCGACTGGTTCACCCCGACCGGCTGCCTGGGGATGCTGCTCTCCGGCAGCGCCCTCGGCGAGCGCGACCCGGACGGGAACCCGCTGCGGGACGACGACTTCCTGCTGTTGCTCAACGCCGGTCACCAGCCGCGCCCCTTCACCCTGCCCGGCGAGCCGGGCACGGCGTACGGGACGCTGCTGGACACCGCGGTCGAGGACCTCGGGAACGGTCCGGAGCAGCGCGCCGCGGAACACCTCGCCGGGAAGGCCGTGGTGCTGGACGGACGCTCACTGATGCTGCTGCGCACCCCCGCCACCGGCTGACCGCCGGGGCCCGTGCGCCCCTGCCGCACCGGGGCCCGCCGGACGCGCCCCACGGCGCACGGGCCCCGGCGCACGGGGTGGCCGGAACTCGACGACAGGTGCGAATAACCGGATGAATAATGTCGGGTTCCCGACCTACGCTCGCGACGATGTCCGAGAAACCCTCACCCCCGACCCGACCCCCCGCCCACCGGTCGACGGTCCGCTCGCTGCTGCGCCTGTGGCCCTACGTCCGGCCGATCCGCTGGCGGCTGGCCTCCTCGGTGGTCGCGGCCTGCATCGCCATGCTCAGCGTGCTCGGCACCACCACCGTGCTCGGGCGGATCGTGGACGGGCCGATCGCCGACCATGACCTCGGCGCCCTCTGGCCCTGGGCGGCGCTGCTGCTGTTCCTCGGCCTCGTCGAGGCGGCGCTGTTCTACGCCCGCCGGGTCATCCTGGCCCGCCCGCTCGCCGGGGTCGAGACGGCCATGCGCGGCGACCTCTTCGCGAAGCTCCAGCGGCTGCCGGTCTCCTTCCACGACCGCTGGGGGTCGGGGCAGCTGCTCTCCCGGGCCACCTCCGACATGTTCACCATGCGGCTCTTCCTGACCTTCCCGCTGGTGTTCATCATCGTCAACTCGGTGATGTTCCTGTCCGGCACGGCCCTGATGTTCACCCAGGACTGGCGGCTCGCACTGATCGTGCTGACGCCCGCCGTCCCGCTGCTGCTGCTCACCCGCCGCTTCGAGTCCGGCTACTCCGAGAACGCCCGCCGTGCCCAGGACCAGAACGGCGACCTCGCCACCGTGATCGAGGAGTCCATCCTCGGCATCCGCATCGTCAAGGCCTTCGGCCGGCACCGCTCCATGGCCGAGCGCTTCCGCGACCACTCCCGCGACCTGCGCCGCACCGAGCTGCGCAAGGCCGGGCTGCTCGCCAACCTGTGGGCGGTCATCGTCGGCCTGCCCGAGCTCGCCCTCGGCTGCGCGCTCGCCGCCGGCGCCTACCTGGTCGCCCACGACGAGCTCAGCACCGGCACCCTGGTCGCCTTCCTCACCACCGCGCTCGCCCTGCGCTGGCCGGTCGACTCGCTCGGCTGGCTGCTCGCGTACGCCAACGAGGCCGCCACCGCCACCGACCGGTTCTTCGAGATCCTCGACCAGCCGGAACCCGCCGACACCGCCGCCCCCGCGGGCGCCGCACCGGCGGGCAGCCGGGACGGCATCCGGCTCAGCGGCGTCCGCTTCCGCTACCCCGACGCCCCGCCCGGCACCCCCGACCTGCTCCGGGGCGTCGACCTGCACATCCGCAGCGGCGAGACGATGGCCCTGGTCGGTGCCACCGGCAGCGGCAAGACCACCCTCACCGCCCTGCTCCCCCGGCTGTACGAGGCCACCGGCGGCACCATCACCCTGGACGGGCGGGACGTGCGCGGGCTGCCCCGCGACGAACTGCGCGAACTGGTCTCGGTCGCCTTCGAGGAGCCCACCCTGTTCTCCGCCACCGTCAAGGAGAACGTCCTGATGGGCGCGCCCGGCGCCACCGCCGCCGACCTCGGCGACGCGCTCGCCACCGCCCAGGCCGGCTTCGTCGAGAAGCTGCCCGAGGGCGTCGACACCGAGGTCGGCGAGCAGGGCCTCAGCCTGTCCGGCGGCCAGCGCCAGCGGCTCGCACTGGCCCGCGCGGTGGTCGGCCGGCCCGACTTCCTGGTGCTCGACGACCCGCTCTCCGCGCTCGACGTGCACACCGAGGCCCAGGTCGAACGGGCGCTGCGCCAGGTGCTCGGCTCCACCACCGCCCTGGTGGTGGCCCACCGGCCGTCCACCGTGCTACTCGCCGACCGGGTCGCCGTGCTCGCCGGCGGCCGGATCGAGGCGGTCGGCACCCACCAGGAGCTGCTGCGCGGCTCCGCCGTCTACCGCGAACTGATGTCGGGCGAGCCCGCCCCCGTCCCGGAGGGGAGCCCCGCCCGATGACCACCACCGTCGGCCCCGCCCCGAGCGACCACGACGCGCTCGACCGACCCGCCGGCCCCGCCGCGGACGCCGCCGCTCAGGCCGCCCCGGAGGAGGAACTCCCGCCGCCCCCGGCGGACGAGGAGGACATCCCCGTCCCGCCGGGCGCCCCGCGCGCCCTGCTGCGCGAACTGCTCGGCCCGCACCGGCGGCGGATCGCCGTCGCCATGACGGTGATCCTGGTCCAGCAGGCCGCCCTGCAGTCCGGGCCGCTGCTGGTCGCCGTCGCGATCGACCGCGGCATCCCGGCGCTGCGCGACTCCGACGCCGGCCCGCTGATCGCGGTGATCACCGCCTACCTGTCCTTCGCGGTGCTGAGCACGGTGCTGCAGTGGGCGTTCATCAAGATCAGCGCGCGGATCAACCAGGACATCCTGCTGGAGCTGCGCGGCCGGATCTTCCGGCACTCGCAGCGGCTGAGCCTGGACTTCCACGAGCGCTACACCTCGGGGCGGATCATCTCCCGCGCCACCAGCGACGTGGACGCCCTGCGCGAACTGCTCTCCGAGGGCCTCCAGGAGCTGCTGTCGGTCTTCCTGTCGGTCTGCTACATCTCGGTGCTGCTGCTGGTGCTAGACTGGCGGCTCGGCCTGGTCTCGCTGCTCTCCTTCGGGCCGCTGTTCCTGATCGCCCGCTCGTTCCGGCGCCGCTCCCGCACGGTCTACCGGCGCTCGCGCACCGCGGCCGCCTCGCTCATCGTCCGCTTCGGCGAGACCATGAACGGCATCCGCCCGGTGCAGGCGTTCCGCCGCGAGCGCGCCAACGACGCCGCCTTCGGCCTGGTCAACCGCCAGTCGGCCACCGCCACCGCGGACGGTCTGCTGGAGATCGCCCGCTACGTCGGCCTGTCCCGGACCACCGCCAACCTGTGGATCACCGGGGTGGTCGTGCTCGGCGCGTTCATGGTCACCGAGGACGCCCTGGCGCTCGGCGCGCTCACCGGCCTCGTGCTCTACCTGCGCCGGCTGTACGACCCGATCGACCAGCTGGCGATGTTCCTGAACAGCTACCAGTCGGCCGCCGCCGCCCTGGAGAAGATCGCCGGCCTGCTCGCCCACGAGCCGACCGTCGCCGAGCCGGCCGCGCCGGTGACCCTGCCGAAGTCGCTCACCAAGGGCCGCGAGGTGCGGTTCGAGGGCACCCGCTTCGCCTACCGCACCGGCAAGGAGGTGCTGCCGCCCTTCGACCTGGTGCTGCCCGCCGGGCAGACCGTGGCCGTGGTCGGCGCCACCGGTGCCGGCAAGTCCACGGTGGCCAAGCTGCTGGCCCGCTTCTACGACCCGACCGACGGCCGGATCACCCTGGACGGCGTCGACCTGCGCGATCTCGCCACGCCCGAACTGCGCCGCGGGGTGGTCATGGTGACCCAGGAGTCCTTCCTGTTCTCCGGGACGGTCGCCGAGAACATCGCCCTCGGCCGCCCCGGCGCCACCCGCGAGGAGGTCGAGCAGGCCGCCCGGGACATCGGCGCGTACGAGTTCGTCGCCGCGCTGCCGGACGGCTTCGACACCGACGTGCGCAAGCGCGGCGGGCGGATCTCGGCCGGACAGCGCCAGCTGGTGGCCTTCGCCCGGGCCCTGCTGGCCGACCCGGCGGTGCTGATCCTGGACGAGGCGACCAGTTCGCTGGACGTCCCCGGCGAGCAGGCCGTCCAGCGGGCGATGCGCACGGTGCTCGCCGGCCGCACTGCCGTGATCATCGCCCACCGGCTCTCCACCGTGGAGATCGCCGACCGGGTGCTGGTCATGGAACAGGGCCGGATCGTCGAGGACGGCAGCCCCGCCGACCTGATCGCCGGCACCGGGCGCTTCGCCGACCTGCACCGCACCTGGCGGGAGAGCCTGGTCTGAGCCCGGGCCCCGGGCGTCCGGTCCGGACGTGCGGGCCCGACGGTGAGGTGAGGTGAGGGGGAGGCCCGGACGGTCCTCCCCCTCACCGGCTCCTCGGCCCGGCGGGGGCCGGGTCTCAGCGCAGCAGCACCGCGTCCATGCCCGCCGACTCCGCCGGCAGCGCGACCAGGCCCGGCTCGGCCGGGGAGGCCAGCAGCGGATGGGCCGGCAGCACCCGGACGGTGTAGCCGAACGGGCCGGTGCGGCAGAGCTCCAGCGAGCCCTCGTAGCGGGTGCGCCCGTCCAGGTCCGGCCCGCCGACCGGCTTGAGGGCGAGCAGCGCGGCGTCCGAGATGCCGTCCGATTCGTCCACCCGCCCGGAGACCACCTGCACCTCGACGTCGCCGGGCTCCAGCGCGCCCAGGGTGACCTGCACCCGCAGCGCCAGCGCGGCGCCCAGCTCCTGCGCCTCGTCCGGGCACTCGGCCTCGACGTGCTCGACCCGTACCGAGGGCCAGGCCTCCCGGATCCGCGCCTTCCAGTCGGCCAGCTCCCGCGCCCCGGCGTGCGGCCGCCCGCCGGCCGGGGCGTGCGCCAGCTCCCGCTGGGCCAGCGCCGCGGGGGTGTACAGCCGGTCCACGTACTCGCGGACCATCCGGCCGGCCAGCACCTTGGGCCCGAGGGTGACCAGGGTGTGCCGGACCATGGCGATCCAGCGGTGCGGCAGCCCGTCCGTGCCCCGGTCGTAGAAGCGGGCGGCCACCTGGTGCTCGATCAGGTCGTACAGCGCGGCGGCCTCGATGTCGTCGCGCCGCTCGGCCTCGGCGCTCTCCGGGTCGAGGACCCCGGAGCCGGCCCCGTCGGCGGTGGGGATCGCCCAGCCGTTCTGGCCGTCGTACCACTCGTCCCACCAGCCGTCGAGGACGGACAGGTTGAGGCAGCCGTTGAGCGCGGCCTTCATCCCGGAGGTGCCGCAGGCCTCCAGCGGGCGCAGCGGGTTGTTGAGCCAGACGTCGCAGCCCGGGTAGAGGTGCTGGGCCATCGCCATGTCGTAGTCCGGCAGGAAGACGATCCGGTGCCGGACCGCCGGGTCGTCGGCGAAGGCCACCATCTGCTGGATCAGCCGCTTGCCGCCGTCGTCGGCCGGGTGGGCCTTGCCGGCGACCACGATCTGCACCGGGCGGGTGGGGTGCAGCAGCAGGGCGCGCAGCCGCTGCGGATCGCGCAGCATCAGGGTGAGCCGCTTGTACGAGGGCACCCGGCGGGCGAAGCCGATGGTGAGCACGTCCGGGTCGAGCACCGAGCCGACCCAGCCGAGCTCGGCGTCCCCGGCCCCGCGCTGGCGCCAGGAGACGCGCACCCGGCGGCGGGCCTCCTCGACCAGCTGGGAGCGCAGGGTGCGGCGCAGGTCCCAGACCTCGCTGTTGCCGATCCGTTCCAGGGCCGTCCAGCGCTTGGCGTCGCCGGTGGTCATGGCCTCCTCGGCGCGTTCGGCGCCGAGCGCGGCGGCACCGAGGGACACCACGGCCGGGTCGATCCAGGTGGCGGCGTGGACGCCGTTGGTGACCGAGGTGATCGGCACCTCCGTCGTGTCGAAGCCCGGCCAGAGCCCGTTGAACATGGCCCGGCTGACCTCGCCGTGCAGGGTGGAGACGCCGTTGGCGCGCTGGGCGAGCCGCAGGCCCATGGCGGCCATGTTGAACAGCTTGGGGTCGCCGCCGCGCCAGGTCTCGGCGCCGAGGGCGAGGACCTGCTCGGCCGGGACGCCGGGCAGTGCGGCGTCGCCGCCGAAGTGGCGGGCGACCAGCTCGCGGTCGAAGCGGTCGATGCCGGCCGGGACCGGCGTGTGGGTGGTGAAGAGGGTGCCGGCGCGGACCGACTCCAGGGCGGCCGCGAAGCCCAGGCCCTCCCCGGCGATCAGCTCCCGGATCCGCTCCACGCCGAGGAAGCCGGCGTGGCCCTCGTTGGTGTGGAAGACCTCGGGGGCGGGGTGCCCGGTGAGCCGGCAGTAGGCGCGCACCGCGCGGACGCCGCCGATGCCGAGCAGCATCTCCTGGAGCAGCCGGTGCTCGCTGCCGCCGCCGTAGAGGCGGTCGGTGACGTCGCGCTCGGCGGCCGAGTTGGCCTCGGTGTCGGAGTCGAGCAGCAGGAGCGGGACGCGGCCCACCTGGGCCTTCCAGATGTGCGCGGCCAGCGTGCGGCCGGCCGGCAGGGCGAGGTCGACCCGGGTGGGTGTGCCGTCGGGCTCGCGCAGCAGGCTGACGGCGAGCTCGTCCGGGTCCAGCAGCGGGTAGCGCTCCTGCTGCCAGCCGTCCCGGCTGAGCGACTGCCGGAAGTAGCCGTGCCGGTAGAACAGCCCGACGCCGATGACCGGCACGCCGAGGTCGCTGGCGGCCTTGAGGTGGTCGCCGGCCAGGATGCCGAGCCCTCCGGAGTACTGGGGCAGCGCGGCGGCGATGCCGTACTCGGGCGAGAAGTAGGCGATCGCGGCGGGCAGCGGGGCGTCGGCGGCCTGCTCGGCGGCCTGGTACCAGCGCGGGCCGGCGAGGTACTCGCGCAGGTCGTCGGCGAGGTCGCCGAGTCTGCGCAGGAAGCGCCGGTCGGCGGCCAGCGCGGCGAGGCGCACCGCCGGGACCTCGCCCAGCAGCCGCACCGGGTCCTCACCGGTGGCGGCCCAGACCTCCGGGTCCACGGACCGGAAGAGGTCCCTGGTCTCGGGGTGCCAGGACCAGCGCAGGTTGAGGGCCAGCTCGTGCAACGGCTGGAGTTGTTCGGGCAGGACGGTGCGGACGGTGAATCTGCGGATTGCCTTCACGGCGTGAAGCGTAGCCGCGCACACCGTCATGATGGTGCGTCAAGTGGGCTATTCGCCCTCCGTTCGGCCCATTGATGAGATCGCATTCGGCGCATTGGACTGCACGGGGGGCGCGCAGGGCGCACTTTCCGGGCCCGCACGCTCCCAAATGTGAACTCTGCAAGTCGGCCGCATTTCCGCCACTGGCTCCTCCTGCAGCCGGGCCCGAAACTACTGTCGTACTGCTGCACAATCACCGTCGGTGATGCGACTATGAACCAAGGTCGTTGATGCTGTGGGGTGTGCGGCGACGGGTGGCGCCCCCCGTGAAGCAGCACGTCCGAATCCTTTTCGCGTTGACCGACCCTCATCCTCCTTAGCCCATTCGGCGTTCACTCCGGACCGGTGCGTGTCCTCGGGCCCGGCCCGCTCGTTCTCGGGTGGGTTGGGTCACCCAGGGGCGCGCCCCGGGAGGCGTGCGCCGGGACGCGCACGGGCTCCCGGGCGCCCCACCACGGGCTCGGCGGGAGTCGGGCAGGTTGCCGGGTACGGCGGCGCGGGCAGGCTCCGGTCGCGCGCGTCCTCCCCACCCAGCAGTCCTCCCGGTACTCCCCTGGCCCCTGACCGGCCCGCGGGAGCTGCCGCCGATCTCGGGCAGGAGCTTGGCATGCACGGCGACACACGGGACCAGTCCACACCGATGGCCGAAACCCCCGACGCAGCGGTCGCGGAATCCGCCGGACGGATGGATTCTGACACTCGGACAGACGCGGCGATGCCCGGGCCACGGGCCGCCGGGGCTATCCGTACGGAGCGGCCCGAACCGGCCCCGGAACCCGGGGCGGGCGCAGCGCCAGGCTCAGCTGGCTCTCCGCCACCTCGCGCCGCTCGTCGTCCGCCGCCCGCGCGGCGTGCGCGGCGTCCGCCAGCAACAGCGAGGC